>NZ_JBEZMA010000041.1:0-68049 GCF_040652415.1 Streptomyces sp. NPDC048255 | reverse complement strand
CTCGCCGCCGCGCAGCGGAACCCCCCGTGCGGCTGCGGGCAATCCCGGCGCACCGGCGGACGGCATCAGCCGTATCCAGCCCCGCCGGCGATCGAGGCGCGGGTCCGGGCAGCGCCCGGGAAGCTCCGCGCCGCCGGTACGCCCGCACCCGCACGGGGGGTTCCGCTGCGCGGCGGCGAGCGGCACTCTGGGGTGGCGCCCCACTACGCGAGGCGGTGACGGGCATGAGGTTCGATTCCGGGCGGGTCTGCCTGGACCTGGTGGCCACCTTCACCCCGCACGAGGGGATCCGGGACGGCGACGAGCTGCGGCAGTGGCTCGCCGGAGCCGGACTGGTCCCCGACCGGACCCCGCTGGCCCGCGTCGGCCCCGACTGGGTCGAGGCCTTCCGGTCCCTGCGGAGCGATGTGGACACCCTCGTACGGGCGGAACTGCACGCGGCCGACCCGCCCCGCGACACGGCGCGGGCCCTGGCCCGGGTCAACGCGCTGGCGGCCGGTCCACCCCCGGGCCTGTGTGCCGTACGGGACCAAGAAGGGCACCTCGTACGGGAGTTGTGCGGCGGTGTGGAATGCGGTGCGCTCCTCGCTGCCGTGGCCCGCGACGCGGTGGAGCTGCTCACCGACCCGGGCGACCTGGCCCTGCTGCGGGCCTGCGAGGGAGACGGCTGCACCCGGGTCTACCTGGACACTTCCCGCGGCCACCGGCGCCGCTGGTGCTCCAGCGAGCTGTGCGGCAACCGCGAGCGCGTCGCCCGGCACCGCCGCCGGGTCCTGGCGGCCGGCTCGGCGTGACCCCGCGGGGCGGGAGATGCCCGGCTTGATCGACAAGACACCCCCCGGTTCCGGAACGGGCGTGCGGACAGGGTCCTCGTTCGCGTACGGTTGACGGTCGCCCATGCACGTCAGAAGGGGGCCTTGGTGGCCGCGCAGAATGCCGCTGTCGACAGCACGGCGGATTCCGTCCGCGATCGGGAGATCGCGGTCGAGCAGACGCATCTCGACCGGGTGTACCGACGCCTTGAGGAGAAGATCCACGAGGCCGAGTTCCTCATGAACGACGCGGCCAAGAGGGGCCAGGTCGGCACGCCCGGCGCCCTCGCGGAACGCGACGCGCAGGTCTTCCGGGCGGGCATCCATCTGAACCGGCTGAACAACGAGTTCGAGGACTTCCTCTTCGGCCGCGTCGACCTGGTGCTCGGCAAGGACGGTGAGCGCGGCCCGGACGGCGCCTACACCTCCGTGGAGCCGGCCGACGACGCGATCCGCGAGGACCTCACGGCCGACATCGCCGAGACCCTCCACATCGGCCGCATCGGGGTCCTGGACTCCGACTACGCGCCGCTGGTCATCGACTGGCGCGCGCCGGCCGCCGCGCCGTTCTACCGCTCCACGCCCAAGGAGCCCGGCCGCGTCGTGCGCCGCCGCGTCATCCGCTCCAAGGGCCGCAAGGTGCTCGGCGTCGAGGACGACCTGATGCGCCCCGAGGTCACCGCCTCCCTGGACGGCCGCGAGCTGCCCGTCATCGGCGACGGCGCCCTGATGGCCGCGCTCGGGCGGGCCCGTACGCACTCCATGCGGGACATCGTCTCCTCCATCCAGGCCGAGCAGGACCTGGTGATCCGGGCACCCGCCGCGTCCGTCGCCGAGGTCGCCGGCGGCCCCGGCACCGGCAAGACCGCCGTCGCCCTGCACCGCGCCGCCTACCTGCTCTACCAGGACCGGCGCCGCTACGCCGGCGGCATCCTGATCGTCTCGCCGACCCCGCTGCTCGTCGCGTACACCGAGGGCGTCCTGCCGTCGCTCGGCGAGGAGGGCCAGGTCGCCATCCGGGCCCTGGGCTCGCTGGTCGACGGCGCGGAGGCGACCACGTACGACGATCCGGCCGTGGCCCGGATCAAGGGCTCCTCGCGGATGCTCAAGGTCCTGCGCAAGGCCGTACGCGGCGCCCTGGAGCTGGGCGAGGCCCCCAACAGCCTGCGCGTGGTGGCCTTCGGCCGCCGCCAGGAGCTGGAGGCCGCCGAGCTGAACCGGATCCGGCAGAACGTCCTCAGCGGCACCGCGCCCGTCAACCTGCTGCGCCCGCGCGCCCGCAAGCTGCTCCTCGACGCCCTGTACGCGAAGTCCGGCAGCGCCGGCCGGCACAGCGACCCGGAGCTCGCCGCCGAGCTGCGCTCCGCCTTCGACGAGGACATCTCCACCGAGGACGCCTTCATCGGCTTCCTCAACGCCTGGTGGCCCGAGCTGACCCCGCGCGGGGTGCTCGCCGCCATGGCCGACGAGCGCAAGCTCGGCCGCTGGTCGCGCCGGGACCTGAACCCGCGCGAGACCCGCCAGCTGGCCCGCTCGCTGCGCCGGGTGGGCCCGGACGGCAAGGGCCCGCTCTCGGTGCACGACGTGGCGCTGCTCGACGAGCTCCAGCTGCTCCTCGGCGCCCCCGCCCGGCCGAAGCGCAGGCGGGACATGGACCCGCTGGACCAGCTGAGCGGGCTGGAGGAGCTGATGCCGACCCGCGAGGAGACCCAGTGGGAGCGGGCCGAGCGGCTCGCGGCGGAACGCACCGAGTACGCGCACGTCATCGTGGACGAGGCCCAGGACCTGACGCCGATGCAGTGGCGGATGGTGGGCCGCCGGGGCCGGCACGGCACCTGGACGGTGGTCGGTGACCCGGCGCAGTCCTCCTGGACCGACCCGCAGGAGGCGGCCGCGGCCCGCGACGAGGCGCTGGGCAGCAGGCCGCGCCGCCGGTTCACCCTCACGGTGAACTACCGCAACCCGGCGGAGGTCGCCGAGGTCGCGGCCCGGGTGCTGCGCCTGGCGATGCCCGGCATGGAGCCGCCGTCGGCGGTGCGTTCCACGGGTCTGGAGCCCCGTTTCACGGCCGCCGCGGGCGATCTGGGCGCCGCGGTGCGCGAGGAGACGCGCAGGCTGCTGGAGCAGGTGGACGGCACGGTCGGCGTGGTCGTGGCCATGGACCGGCGCGCCGAGGCCGCGCGGTGGCTCGCCGACCTGGGGGAGCGGGCGGTGGCGCTGGGCAGCCTGGAGGCCAAAGGCCTGGAGTACGACGCGACGGTGGTCGTCTCCCCCGCGGAGATCGCGGACGAGTCCCCGGCGGGCCTGCGGGTGCTGTACGTGGCGCTGACGCGCGCGACGCAGCAGCTGACGGTGGTCTCGGCGGAGCGGGACCGGCCGGACGCGGACGGGGTGCCGGAGCTGCTCAAGCCGTAGGCGGTACGGGGGGCCGCGGCCGTACGGGGCACCGTACGGCCGGTTGGCCCGCGGCCAGGAGCGTGGTGGGAGGAACCGGAGGCCGGGAGGGGGCTCGCATTCGGCGATCCTTTGTTAGCCTGGGTTACGGCACCGACTCGATCCAAGCCCCCGGGCCCAACCTTCGTCGCTTAGAGCGACCACTTGCCGCGAGGCGAGCATGGCGGGTCGGTGTCGCTAGTCATTTCACCAGGTCCGCGCCCTCCACGATGTGGAGGGCGCGGACCTGTTTTGTGTCAATCCACCATTCCGAACCGACCTACTATCTCGTATGGTGGAAGTGTCTTTCCGAAATTTGTAGCTGGTTACCTTGTACCGGCTGGTAGGTGGGACGATCGGACAACAGGTCCTGCCGCACCTGCCATGTTCTCGGCCGGTGCAGCGCGGGGCCCTGTGTGTACAGCGAAAACCAGGGACAGAAGAGGAACACGGCCATGGCAACGGCGCCCAGCGTCTCGTATTCGATGACGGTCCGCCTGGAAGTGCCCGCGAGCGGAACCGCGGTCTCCCAGCTCACCACCGCCGTGGAGTCCTCCGGCGGCTCGGTCACCGGCCTCGACGTGACCGCCTCCGGTCACGAGAAGCTCCGGATCGACGTCACCATCGCCGCGACCTCCACGGCGCACGCGGACGAGATCGTCGAGAAGCTGCGGGGCATCGAGGGGGTCAGCCTCGGCAAGGTCTCCGACCGCACCTTCCTGATGCACCTCGGCGGCAAGATCGAGATGGCGTCCAAGCACCCCATCCGCAACCGTGACGACCTCTCGATGATCTACACCCCGGGCGTGGCCCGCGTGTGCATGGCGATCGCCGAGAACCCCGAGGACGCCCGCCGCCTGACCATCAAGCGCAACTCCGTCGCAGTCGTGACGGACGGCTCCGCCGTGCTGGGCCTGGGCAACATCGGCCCGATGGCCGCGCTGCCCGTCATGGAGGGCAAGGCGGCCCTCTTCAAGCGCTTCGCCGGCATCGACGCGTGGCCGATCTGCCTCGACACCCAGGATTCCGACGAGATCGTCGCCATCGTCAAGGCCATCGCCCCGGGCTTCGCCGGCATCAACCTGGAGGACATCTCCGCGCCGCGCTGCTTCGAGATCGAGGCCCGCCTGCGCGAGGCCCTCGACATCCCCGTCTTCCACGACGACCAGCACGGCACCGCGATCGTCGTACTCGCCGCGCTCACCAACGCACTTCGCGTCGTGGGCAAGGCAGTTGGCGACGTCAAGGTCGTCATGTCGGGCGCCGGAGCGGCCGGTACGGCCATCCTCAAGCTGCTCCTCGCGGCGGGCGTCAAGAACGCCGTCAGCGCCGACATCCACGGCGTCGTGCACGCGGACCGGCCCGACCTGGTCGACGCCGCGGCCGACTCCCCGCTGCGCTGGATCGCCGACAACACCAACCCCGAGGGGTACACGGGCACGCTGAAGGAGGCCGTGGTCGGAGCCGACGTCTTCATCGGCGTCTCGGCCCCCAACGTGCTGTCCGGCGAGGACGTGGCGGCCATGGCCGACGGCGCGATCGTGTTCGCGCTCGCGAACCCGGACCCCGAGGTGGACCCGGCCGTGGCGCGTCAGACCGCCGCCGTCGTGGCCACCGGGCGTTCCGACTTCCCGAACCAGATCAACAACGTGCTGGTCTTCCCGGGTGTCTTCCGCGGCCTGCTGGACGCCCAGTCGCGGACCGTGAACACGGACATGATGCTGGCCGCCGCGAGCGCGCTGGCGGACGTGGTCGGCGAGGACGAGCTGAACGCGAACTACATCATTCCCTCGGTGTTCAACGACAAGGTGGCGGGCGCCGTCGCCGGCGCCGTCCGCAAGGCCGCCTCGGCGGTCTGAGCCGGCGCCCCGGGCCGCTCCGGGCCGGCGGCCGCGCGGCGCCGGCCCGGGGGGCCGAGGGGGCCGCAGGGGTCACGAGGCGGGCGGGCGCCCGCCTGTGACCGCCCTCACGGCACTCCGCTCCCGGCGCGTCGCGAGATGCGGGCCCGGCGGGGCGCCTCTAGGGTTGCGGGGATGCCCGCGAGGTCCGCGGTCCGCATCCGGCGAGTGCGGACGGAGCGTCACCGCCGCGTGACTGTGGCGCTTTTCGTGTGACCCCGGCGGGTGCCGGATTGGCTTTCCCGCCGCTGGTGGGGGCAGGATGCGTAACCGGGCGAGAGGGTCTGACGTTCAGACCCGGGTCCGGGGACTGTCCGAGGGCCCTGGCAGCATCGGCTTCGATCTCACGCCTCTAAGGCAAGTTGAACACGGGAGTACAACATGAACCGCAGTGAGCTGGTGGCCGCTCTGTCCGAGCGCGCCGAGGTGACCCGCAAGGACGCCGACGCCGTTCTGGCCGCGCTCGCCGAGACCGTCGGCGAGATTGTCGCCAAGGGCGACGAGAAGGTCACCATCCCCGGCTTCCTGACCTTCGAGCGCACCCACCGTGCCGCTCGCACCGCGCGCAACCCGCAGACCGGCGACCCCATCCAGATCCCGGCCGGCTACAGCGTGAAGGTCTCCGCGGGCTCCAAGCTCAAGGAAGCCGCCAAGGGCAAGTAGTCCTGCCCCCGGCGCCGAAGGCCGCACAGGTCTTTGGAACGGCGAGTAGTGCGCAGCTTTGCGTAGAACGGCGAAGGGCGGTCACCCCGGACGGGGTGGCCGCCCTTCGGCCTGTCCGGCCCCCTGGGGCCTCCTGGGGGCCTTCCTGGGCCCACGCGAAAGCCCCCCTGGTCCGTGCGGACCAGGGGGGCTTTCGCGGACGGTGCGTCAGGCGCCCGTGCCGGGCGCCCGGGCGGGGCGTCAGACGAGGTCGCCGCCCGGCAGTTCGACCTTCGCGCCCAGCTCCACGAGCTTCTCCATGAAGTTCTCGTAACCGCGGTTGATGAGGTCGATGCCGTGGACCCGCGAGGTGCCCTCGGCCGCCAGCGCCGCGATCAGGTACGAGAACCCGCCGCGCAGGTCGGGGATGACCAGGTCGGCGCCCTGCAGCTTGGTGGGGCCGGAGACGACCGCCGAGTGCAGGAAGTTGCGCTGGCCGAACCGGCACGCGCTGCCGCCCAGGCACTCCCGGTACAGCTGGATGTGAGCACCCATCTGGTTGAGCGCCGAGGTGAAGCCGAGCCGGGACTCGTAGACCGTCTCGTGGACGATCGAGAGGCCGGAGGCCTGCGTCAGGGCCACCACGAGCGGCTGCTGCCAGTCGGTCTGGAAGCCGGGGTGCACGTCCGTCTCCAGCGCGATGGCCTTGAGCGGGCCGCCCGGGTGCCAGAAGCGGATGCCGTTGTCGTCGATCTCGAACGCGCCGCCGACCCGGCGGAAGGTGTTCAGGAAGGTCATCATCGAGCGCTGCTGGGCACCGCGCACGTAGATGTTGCCGCCGGTCGCCAGGGCGGCGGACGCCCAGGAGGCGGCCTCCAGCCGGTCCGGGAGGGCCTTGTGGTTGTAGCCGCCGAGGCGGTCGACACCCGTGATCCGGATGGTCCGGTCGGTGTCGACGGAGATGATCGCGCCCATCTTCTGCAGGACGCAGATGAGGTCCTCGATCTCCGGCTCCACCGCGGCGTTGCTGAGCTCGGTGACGCCCTCGGCGAGGACGGCCGTCAGCAGCACCTGCTCGGTCGAGCCGACCGACGGGTACGGGAGGCGGATCTTGCAGCCGCGGAGGCGCTGCGGGGCCTCCAGGTACTGGCCGCCCTCGCGCTTCTCGATGGTCGCGCCGAACTGGCGGAGCACGTCGAAGTGGAAGTCGATCGGCCGTCCGCCGATGTCGCAGCCGCCGAGGCCGGGGATGAAGGCGTGCCCGAGGCGGTGCAGGAGGGGGCCGCAGAAGAGGATCGGGATGCGCGACGAACCCGCGTGGGCGTCGATGTCGGCGACGTTCGCGCTCTCGACGTAGGTCGGGTCGAGCACCAGCTCGCCCGGCTCCTCGCCGGGGCGGACCGTCACCCCGTGCAGCTGGAGCAGACCGCGCACGACCCGCACGTCGCGGATGTCGGGAACGTTGCGCAGTCGACTGGGTTCACTGCCGAGCAGAGCGGCGACCATGGCCTTGGGCACGAGGTTCTTCGCACCGCGGACACGGATCTCGCCCTCAAGCGGGGTACCGCCGTGGACAAGCAGTACATCGTCACTGACTGTGCCGGTCATGAATCTCGCGTTCCGGGAGGGGTGGGCAGGGGGCCAGGGAAAAGAGTAAGGGTCACCACCCCTTTGTTTGTATGGCTGACGCGGCCGTAGGACTGTCATGAATTCGGTACAACACCCTCCGTACCCACCTCATGGCGGAGTGTTGCGTTCCGCCTGTGGCCGCCGCCGTGCCCCGTCCCCGCTGCCGTGCGCCCTGAGCTGCGTAGGGTCCGATCTGGCCGCGGGGTCCCCCGGAACGGCGAATGTGCGAGATCATGGCGGCATGACCGAGGTGTCCTCCCTCACAGGGAGACTGCTCGTGGCCACGCCGGCCCTCGCGGACCCGAATTTCGACCGGGCCGTGGTGCTCCTGCTCGACCACGACGACCAGGGTTCGCTCGGCGTGGTCCTCAACCGGCCGACCCCGGTGGGCGTCGGCGACGTCCTGCTGCCCTGGGCGCCCCTGGCGGGTGATCCGGGCGTGGTCTTCCAAGGCGGGCCGGTGGCGCTGGACTCGGCCCTGGGGGTGGCGGTCATCCCGGGCGAGGACGGCCCGCTCGGCTGGCGCCGGGTGCACGGGGCGATCGGGCTGGTCGACCTGGAGACCCCGCCGGAACTGCTCGCCGCGGCCCTGGGCAGCCTGCGCATCTTCGCCGGTTACTCCGGATGGGGGCCGGGCCAGCTGGAGGCGGAGCTGGGCGACGGCGCCTGGTACGTCGTGGAGTCGGAGCCCGGTGACGTGTCCTTTCCCGACCCGGAGCGGCTGTGGAGAGCGGTGCTGCGCCGCCAGCGCAACGAGCTCGCGATGGTCGCCACCTATCCGGACGACCCGTCGCTCAACTGACCCGGCCGGGGTTCAGTACCCTGGGTCCATGAGCACTCTTGAGCCCGAGCGCGGGACTGGCACGGGGACCCTCGTAGAGCCGACGCCGCAGGTTTCCCACGGTGACGGCGACCACGAGCGCTTCGCCCATTACGTCCAGAAGGACAAGATCATGGCGAGCGCCCTCGACGGGACCCCCGTCGTCGCGCTCTGCGGCAAGGTCTGGGTACCGGGCCGGGACCCGAAGAAGTACCCGGTCTGCCCCATGTGCAAGGAGATCTACGAGTCCATGGGCCCCGGCGGGGACAAGGACAAGGGCGGCAAGGACAAGTAGTCCGCCGGTCCGCCCCGCGGTCCCGGTTTCCGCGGGACCGGCAGGACACCCCAGGGCCCCCTGGGTGCGCAGCCGCGTACCCAGGGGGCCTTCGGCGTACTAGGGTCTGCGCGAGGAGCGCCCTGTGGAACGGCCGTTGCGCAGGGCGCAACGGGCTGCTGCGAAGGGCTGACGCATGGACCTGATCCCCGCACCCAGGGTCGCCGTCCTCCACGAGGACCGGCTCCGCTTCGAGTTCGGGCCCGAGCCGGTGCTCGACGCCGGGCCCGGCACCGGCGGCGCCGCGCGGCGGCTGCGCCACGAGCTCGGCGCCGCCACCGGCTGGAGCCTGCCGGCCGCCCCGCCGGGCGGGGCCCCGGACATACGGCTGCGCCTCGACCCGGACCTGGACGCGGGCACCGGCCCGGGACCGGCCGTATCCGCCGAGGCGTACACCGTCACGGTCGACGGCACCGGGGTCGAGCTGACCGGCGCGAGCGAGGCCGGGCTGTACCGGGGGACGCAGACGCTCCGTCAGCTGCTGGGCCCCGACGTCTACCGCAGGGCCCCGCTGCCCGGACGCACCTGGAGCCTGCCGTACGCGCAGATCGCGGACGCCCCCCGGTTCGGGTGGCGCGGCCTGATGCTCGACGTGGCCCGGCACTTCATGCCCAAGGACGGCGTGCTGCGCTACATCGACCTGCTCGCCGCGCACAAGCTCAACGTCCTGCACCTGCACCTGACGGACGACCAGGGCTGGCGGGTCGAGATCAAGCGCTACCCGCGGCTCACCGGGACCGGGGCGTGGCGGGCGCGCAGCCGGTGGGGGCACCGGGCCTCGCCGCTGTGGAACGAGACCCCGCACGGCGGCTACTACACCCAGGACGACCTCCGCGAGATCGTCGCGTACGCCGCCGAGCGGCACGTGCGGGTGGTGCCGGAGATCGACGTGCCGGGCCATTCGCAGGCCGCGATCGCCGCGTACCCGGAGCTCGGCAACACCGACGTGGTCGACACCTCCGCGCTGGAGGTCTGGGACGACTGGGGGATCAGCGAGAACGTGCTCGCGCCGACCGAGGCCGTGCTGCGGTTCTACGAGGGGGTCTTCGAGGAGCTGCTGGAGATCTTCCCCGTCGAGGTCTCGCCCTTCGTCCACGTGGGTGGCGACGAGTGCCCCAAGGCGCAGTGGCGGGCCTCCCCGGCGGCCCAGGAGCGGATCCGGGAGCTGGGCGTGGACGGGGAGGACGGGCTCCAGTCCTGGTTCATCGGGCACTTCGACCGCTGGCTCGCCGCGCGCGGGCGGCGGCTGATCGGCTGGGACGAGATCCTGGAGGGCGGGCTCGCGCCCGGCGCGGCCGTGTCCTCCTGGCGCGGGTACGGGGGCGGCATCGCCGCGGCCGAGGCCGGGCACGACGTGGTGATGTGCCCGGAGCAGCACGTGTACCTGGACTACCGTCAGGCGGCGGGCGGACAGGAGCCGGTGCCCATCGCGTACGTGCGTTCGCTGGAGGACGTGTACCGGTTCGAGCCGGTGCCGCCGAAGCTCTCGGAGCGGGCGGCCGCCCATGTGCTCGGGGCGCAGGCCAACATGTGGACCGAGGTGACGGAGAACCAGGACCGCGTCGACTACCAGGTGTTCCCGCGGCTCGCGGCCTTCGCCGAGGTGGTGTGGTCCTGGCAGCCCGCGCCGGAGGAGCGCGACTTCGCGGGCTTCGAGGCGCGGATGGCGGCGCACCGCGCGAGGCTGGACGCCCTCGGGGTCGGCTACCGGCCACCGGCGGGCCCCCTGCCGTGGCAGCGGCGGCCGGGAGTGATCGGACGCCCGAAAGAGGGAACCCCGCCGAACGTGTGACGACGAGAACCGGAACTCTTCCTAGATTTCCGGTTATACGGGGAAAAACGGGCGATCGGGGGGAGGTGGGCGGAGCGGGACACTGGTGAGGTGTTGGTGGGGTGCTGGTGAGGTGACGGGAAGCCGCGGAGGGGGTGCGCGGGGGGCGCCCGGCCGACCCTCGCGCCGGGCGGTACGGAAGATGTGCCAGAGTTGCCACGTCCCGGCGGTGAGCACGTACCGTACGGCGGACAGGCGCGAGCGCCGGAACCGGGACATCGGGAAGGGGCAGCTGGGTTGACCACGCACGCACCGCACGCACTGCACTCACCGGACTCACCCCAGGGCCCGCAGGGGCCGCAGGCGGCGCAGTCCGTGACGCTGCCGGTCTCACTCGACGAGGCCGTGGCGGCGCTCACCGCCATGCCCGCCGCCGTGCCGGTCGCCGGTGGAACCGACCTCATGGCCGCCGTCAACGCCGGACTGCTGCGGCCCGCCGCACTGGTGGGCCTCGGCCGCATCAACGAGATCCGCGGCTGGCAGTACCAGGACGGCCACGCCCTGCTCGGTGCGGGCCTCACCCACGCCCGGATGGGGCGGCCGGATTTCGCCGCTCTGATCCCCGCGCTGGCCGCCGCCGCGCGCGCCGCCGGGCCCCCGCAGATCCGCAACGCCGGAACCCTCGGCGGGAACATCGCCACCGCGGCGCCGACGGGTGACGCGCTGCCCGTGCTGGCCGCGCTGGAGGCCGTGCTCGTCATCGTCGGCCCCGTCGGGCAGCGGGAGATCCCGGTGTCGCACCTGCTGGCCGGCCGGGAGATGCTGCGGCCCGGCGAGCTGATCGGTTTCGTGCGGGTGCCGCTGCTGCACGCGCCGCAGGTCTTCCTGAAGGCCACGGGACGTACGGGTCCGGGGCGCGCGGTCGCGTCCGTGGGGCTCGTACTGGATCCCGCGCGCCGGGGTGTGCGCTGCGCGATCGGCGCGGTCGCCCCGATGCCGCTGCGGCCGCTGGAGGCCGAGCAGTGGGTGGCCTCGCTGATCGACTGGGACGGGGAGCGCAGCCTGGCCCCCGAGGCGCTGGAGGCCTTCGGCGACTACGTCGCGGCCGCCTGCGTACCCGACCAGGGGGAGCCGGTGGCCCCCGGTGTACTGCATCTGCGGCGGACGGTGGCCGTGCTGGCACGCAGGGCCCTCGGAAGGGCACTGACCTCATGAGCGAGAACGAGAACGGGTACGTGAGCGGAGCGACTGGGGGCCCGGGCAACACGGGCCCGGCGGGATCCGACTGGGGCTGGGAGCCGGTGCCGCACGGCGGCGAGTACGACTCCGACGCGACGGCCTTCGTGAAGCTGCCCCAGGACATGCTGGACGCGCTCGACACCGGCGAGCCGCTGGCGGCCCCCGGGCACGGCTACGTGCCGCCGCCGATGATCGTGCCGCTGGGCTCCGCGACCACGGACCCGTCGGCCACCGGCACCTGGACGATTCCGGTCCAGTGGCCCGAGGCGGGCGCGGCCGCGCAGCCGGAACCGGCGCCGGCCCCCGCCCCCGTCGGCGGGCCGATCCCGGCGTCGATCCCGATCCCGGCCTCGGTGGCCGCGGCCTTCGCGAACCCTGCCTTCGCGGACCCGGCCCCGGCCCCTGCCGATCCGGCCGCCGCCGAGGGGGACCACGACCCGGGCGCCACGGCGGAATGGCGCTTCCCGGAGGTGGCGCACGAGCCCGGGGCCGAGCCGGCCACGACCGGGCAGTGGTCCCTGCCGGACCTGCCCGGGCAGTCCGACGACTTCCGGCCGGACGCCTACGCGGCCGGGCCGAACACCTACGCAGCCGAGCACAACGGCTACGCGGCGGCCGAACAGAACGGCTACGAGGCCGAACAGAACGGCTACGCCGCCGAGCAGAACGGCTATGCGGCCGACTGGAGCCAGGCACCGGCGACGCTGCCGGGCGGCGCCGTCGCCCCGTGGGCGAACCACCCCGGCTTCGACGACGCCCGCGGGTACGCGCAGCAGCAGCCGGACGGGGACCTGGACGCGGGCACGCTGCCGGGCACCGACGCAGCGGCGGCGGCCTCGGCCGCAGCGGCAGCCGCGGGTGCGGCCGACGGAAGGCCGCTCGGCGGGCCCGGAGTCGGCGGCCGGCCGCGCGGGCCGCGCGTGCTCGGCGGCCCCGGCGTGGGCACCCCGCTCCCGGAGGGCGAGCCGGTGCATCCGGCCCCGCACGACATCGAGGCCGCGCACGGCCCGGCGGCCGCGCCGGTCGCCGGGGAGCGGCCGCACCCGGGTACCGAAGCCGCCGAGGTGGGCGGGCCCGCGGAGCCTTCGGCTCCGGCCGCGCCCGCCGCGCCCGCGGAGGGGCTGGACCTCTTCGGCGGCGCCAGGGCCGAGGCGGCGCCCTCCGCCGGGTCCGCGCGCCGCGGCGACACCGACGGCCACGGCTTCGCGGCCTTCGGGCACGGGCCGGAGGCTGGGCCGGGGCATGCGGCGGAGGCCGGGCCGGGCCGTGAGGCGGAGTCTGACCCTGGCCATGTGGCGGAGCCTGGGCCGGGGTATCCGGCGGAGCCTGGGCTCGGCCGTGAGGCGGAGTCTGAGCCCGGCCATGTGGCGGAGCACGGGCCGGGCCATGTGCCGGAGCCCGGGGCGGGGCACGTGGCGGAGGCTGGGCCCGGCCACGCGCCGGAGCCCGGGGCCGGCCGCACGGCGGAGCCCGGGCATGCGCCCGAGTCGGAGCACGGGCCGGAGGGCGGGCACGGGTTCGGCGGGGCCGAGGCGGTTCCGGCCGCGCCGGTTCCGGCCGAGGCGGAGCACGGGCCGGGGGACTCGCACGGGGTCGCCGGGGTCGTCCCGGACCCCGAGGACACCACCGCCGCGCCCAATCCGGCCGAGGGTGCCGCCGATCTCGCTGTGGCACCTCCGGGTGCGGGTACCGCCGAAGGTTTCCCGCCCGAGGAGCCGACGTACGAAGAAGAACCGGCAGCCGGGGCCGTCGCCCATCACGAGCACCCGCTGGCCTCCTACGTCCTGCGCGTCAACGGCGCCGACCGCCCGGTCACCGGCGCCTGGATCGGCGAGTCGCTCCTCTACGTGCTGCGCGAGCGCCTCGGCCTCGCCGGCGCCAAGGACGGCTGCTCGCAGGGCGAATGCGGCGCCTGCGCCGTGCAGGTCGACGGCCGGCTCGTCGCCTCCTGCCTCGTCCCGGCCGCGACGGCCGCCGGCAGCGAGGTCCGCACCGTCGAGGGTCTGGCGACCGACGGGGAACTCTCGGACGTGCAGCAGGCGTTGTGCAGGTCGGGCGCGGTGCAGTGCGGATTCTGCGTACCCGGCATGGCCATGACCATCCATGACCTGCTGGAGGGCAACCACGCCCCCAGCGACCTGGAGACCCGCCAGGCGCTGTGCGGCAACCTCTGCCGCTGCTCCGGCTACGCGGGAGTCGTCGACGCCGTCCGCGAGGTCGTGGCCGAGCGCGAGGCGACGGCGTCCGGAGCGGCGCCGGCCGAGCCCGCGGCCCCGCAGGCTTCCCCGGAGCCGCGCATCCCGCACCAGGCAGCGCCCGGCGAGGGCGGCATCCACCACGGAGGCACGGCGTGAGCGGGCAGGACGCGGCGACGGCGACGACGGCGCTCAACACCACGGTGACGGCCCTGGCCGCGGCGGCGGAAGAGGCCGCGGAACAGCAGGAACCCCGCGGAATCGGAGCCTCCGTCCCGGCCGCGGACACCCGCGCCAAATCCGAGGGCACCTTCCCGTACGCCGCCGACCTGTGGGCCGAAGGCCTCCTGTGGGCCGCCGTGCTGCGCTCGCCGCACGCCCACGCCCGGATCCTGTCCATCGACACCACGGCCGCCACCGAGATGCCCGGCGTGCGCGCCGTCGTCACCCACGCCGACGTCCCCGGGTCCACCACGCACGGCCGCCGCATCGCCGACCGGCCGGTGTTCGCCCACGACGTCGTGCGCCACCACGGTGAGCCCATCGCCGCCGTCGCCGCCGACCACCCCGACACGGCACGCCTCGCCGCGGCCGCCATCGCCGTCGAGTACGAACTCCTCGACCCGGTCACCGACCCCGAGCAGTCCTTCGGCGCCCCCGCCCTGCACCCCGACGGCAACCTGATCCGGCACATCCCGCTGCGCTATGGCGACCCCGAGGCGACCGGCGAGATCGTCGTCGAGGGCCTCTACCGGATCGGCCGCCAGGACCCCGCGCCCATCGGCGCCGAAGCGGGGCTGGCCGTACCGCGGCCGGACGGCGGCGTCGAGCTGTACACGGCCTCCACCGACCCGCACACCGACCGCGACCTGGCGGCGGCCTGCTTCGGCCTGGAGCCCGACCGCGTACGGGTCGTCGTCACCGGCGTCCCCGGCGCGACGGCCGACCGCGAGGACGCGGCCTTCCAGCTGCCGCTGGGCCTGCTGGCCCTGCGTACGGGCTGCCCCGTCAAGATGGTCGCCACCCGCGAGGAGTCCTTCCTCGGCCACACCCACCGCCACCCGACCCTGCTGCGCTACCGCCACCACGCGGACGCGGAGGGCCGGCTGGTCAAGGTAGAGGCGCAGATCCTGATGGACGCCGGTGCGTACGCCGACGCGTCCTCGGAGTCCCTGGCCGCCGCGGTGGCCTTCGCCTGCGGCCCTTACGTCGTCCCGCACGCCTTCGTCGAGGGCTGGGCGGTACGCACCAACAACCCGCCGTCGGGCCACGTCCGGGGCGAGGGCGCGATGCAGGTGTGCGCCGCGTACGAGGGCCAGATGGACAAGCTCGCGGCGGCCCTCGGCATCGACGGCGCGGAACTGCGCATGCGCAACGTCCTGGCGACGGGCGACCTCCTGCCCACCGGCCAGACCGTGACCTGTCCGGCGCCGGTGGCGGAACTGCTGCGCGCGGTCCGCGACTTCGAGCTGCCCGCCCTCCCGAAGGACACCCCCGAGGACGAGTGGCTGCTGCCGGGCGGCCCCGAGGGCGCGGGCGAGCCGGGCGCGGTGCGGCGCGGCGTCGGGTACGGGGTCGGCATGGTCCACATGCTCGGCGCCGAGGGCACCGACGAGGTGTCGACGGCGACGGTCAAGGTCGTGGGCGGCACGGCGACGGTGATCTGCGCGGCGGTCGACACGGGCCAGGGCTTCGCCACGCTCGCCCGCCAGATCGTCCAGGAGACGCTGGGCGTCGACGAGGTGGTGATGGCCCCGGTCGACACCGACCAGCCGCCGGCGGGCCCGTCGGCGCACGGCCGGCACACGTGGGTGTCGGGCGGGGCGGTCGAGCGCGCGGCGAAGATGGTCCGCACCCAGCTGCTCCAGCCGATGGCGCACAAACTGGGCATGTCCACGGAGCTGTTGCAGATCACGGACGGCCGGATCACTTCGTACGACGGCGCGTTCTCGACGACGGTCGCGGAGGCGATGGAGGGCAAGGAGCTCTGGGCGACCGCCCAGTGCCGCCCCCACCCGACGGAACCCCTGGACGCGGACGGCCAGGGCGACGCCTTCGTCGGCCTCGCCTTCTGCGCGATCCGCGCGGTGGTGGACGTGGACATCGAGCTGGGCTCGGTACGCGTGGTGGAGCTGGCGGTGGCCCAGGACGTCGGCCGCATCCTCAACCCCCGCCAGCTGGCGGCCCGTATCGAGGCGGGCGTCACCCAGGGCGTGGGCGCGGCGCTCACGGAGAACCTCCGGACGGTCTCCGGGCTGGTCCGCCACCCGGACCTGACCGGCTACACCCTGCCGACCTCGCTGGACGCCCCGGCCGTCCGCATCGTCAAACTGGTCGAGGAACGGGACGTGGTGGCCCCCTTCGGGGCCAAGGCGGCGAGCGCGATCCCGGTGGTGACGGCCCCGGCGGCGGTGGCCTCGGCGGTACGCGCCGCAACGGGCCGACCGGTCAACAGGCTCCCGATCAGGCCGTCCGCGGCGGTGGCCGTACCCAACTCATGACCATGTGACCCGCATTGCACGTGCAACCCCGGGCTTGGGACTGTCGGTACCGGTCGCTAGAGTGATCGGTACGGCCGTGCACGCGCGCGTGCGAACGGTTGTGAACGGGGACGGGGAGCGGCGGAGACGCCATTCCTACGGGGAGACGGGGAGTCGGGGAGGCCATCATGGCAGCGGACAACGGGCCATCAGTTTTTCTGGGAGACGTCTCGGGCGATGTCGCGGCGTCGATCATGGCGCAGGCGGCGGCACAGTCGAAGGCCGCTGCCGCGCTGCGGATCGAGTACGACTCGCTGAAGGACTACAAGACCCGGGTGGACGGCCTCCTGAGGTCGCTGGAGAAGTCCCCGGCGGACCACGGCAAGCTGGCCGACGGCACGCTGCCGGCGGGCGCGCTGGGCAAGAACTTCCCGGAGGCCGAGGCCCTCTACAAGTCGTACAACACGGTCCACTCGGAGCTGCAGAAGCTGTC
This sequence comes from Streptomyces sp. NPDC048255, assembly GCF_040652415.1. Classification (NCBI taxonomy): domain Bacteria; kingdom Bacillati; phylum Actinomycetota; class Actinomycetes; order Kitasatosporales; family Streptomycetaceae; genus Streptomyces; species Streptomyces sp. NPDC048255. Next base: position 51,303 of record NZ_JBEZMA010000041.1, on the reverse strand, counting down.
GAAGGGGCTGGCGGACTCGATCGAGGGCCTGGGCATCGCGATCCTCTCGGCGGGCAAGGGCTACGACGGGGTGGACGAGGAGACGAAGCGCCGGATGGTGGCCATCGCCAAGGAGGCGAAGGAGCACTACGTCCGGGACCGTGACCCGTCCGCGGAGAAGAAGGCTGACGGCAAGGGTGGTGTGGTCTGATGGCGACGAAGTTCGAGGGCTACACGCACGCAGAGCTGTACGCGATGGTCGCTGCGATCGACCCGGAAGCGGTGCGGACACGGGCCAAGCAGCTCGCCGATGCTGCGACGACGATCAAGGAGATCGGCGACGAGCTCAAGAAGCGGAAGGTCAAGGGCTGGGAAGGCGAAGCTGCCGACGCCTTCGCGGAGTGGGCGGACAAGATGGGCAGCGCGACGCTGCGCCTGGCCGAGTACAGCGCCGCGGGCGGCAAGCAGATGACCGAAGCCGCCCAGATCATGACCGAGGTCAAGCCCGACCCCAGCGGGGCTAAGGGGGACATGCCCCAGTACAACCCCATTGCCGAGGCAGCGCTCAAAGCCAACGTCCAGACGCCGCGGGGCATGGATGCGGTGGCGAAGCTGAACGCTGACCACGCGCGGGCCGTGGACGCGATGAACAAGCTGGCCGGTAGGTACGACCTGTCGTCGAAGGAGATGGACAAGGCGCCGGTCCCGACGTTCCCGCCGCCGCCGGAGGTGCTCGTGCCGGAGATGGTTTCCGGCCGGGAGGACATGGCCCGCGAGGGGGGCAGTTCCGGAACGGGGAGCTATTCAGGGGGCTCGTATTATGGTTCGTCGGCGTCCGATGGCAGTGGCTCTGTAAAGGAGCCGGGCCGGACGCCTGGATCCCCGCCGCACGCAGAGACCACAGTGCCCCCGACGGGGTCCGTGCCCCTTCCGCCGGTGGGTATTCCGGAGCGTGACGTGGACGTGAACATCGACAGCGTCATTGCCCCTCAGAACCCGACTCTGCCCCCGACGACAGGTCTCCCCACCGGGCCGATGCCGGGTGGCCCCGGCCCTGCCCTCCCCACCCCCGGCCCCTTCGTCCCGCCTATGACGCTCCCGCCGGTCAGCAACGTGAAGGCGCCTGGTCTCCCAGGCCCCGGGATCGGCCCCCTCCAGGGTCCGCCCGGTACCGGTGGCAAGTTCACCGGTACCCCGGGTCTGCCTCCGCGTGACTCCGGGATCATGGGCGGCAAGCCGGTCACGCCCAACGGCCCCGGCCCGGGCATTCCGCGTGGCACGGTCATCGGTACGGAAGGCCAGCACACCGGCCGTGGCATGGGCGGCGGCATGGGCCCCGGGGTCGGCGGCCCGCACGGCGGCCAGAGCGGGTCCCCGGTGGGCCGTCGCCTGGCGACCGAGCAGGGCGGTATCGTCGGCGGGCGCCAGTCCGGAACGGCCGGAGTGGCCGGTCGTCCGGTGGCAGGCGCGCAGCCCTTCACCCAAGGCGGCTCGGGTCTCGTCCGAAACAACCGCGGTGGCGCAGGAGCGGGTGCGATGGGTCACGCGGGTGCGGGCGTAGGTGCGCCGGGCCAGCGACGCGAGGACCAGGGGGGCGAACGCCCCGACTACCTGGCCGAAGACGAAGAGACCTGGCAGAGCAACCGTCGTGTTGTGCCGCCGGTGATCGACTGAGTAGAGCGGACATTGCACGGGATGCGCATGCGCAAGGCGACCTCGGCCCTGGTGGGTCTGCTGCTGGCCGGGGTCGCCGCGACCCCGGCCCACGCGGCCACCATTCGATCGCAGCAGTGGCATCTCGACGCCATGAAGGCTGACGATGTTTGGAAGATCAGTACGGGTAAGGGCATCACCGTCGCGGTGATCGATACAGGTGTCGACCGCATTCCGGAACTGGAAGGACAAGTCCTACCAGGTAAGGACTTCATGGCGGATGACATCGAGGGCGACGAACGCGCAGACGTGGATGGTCATGGCACCAGCATGGCAGCACTGATCGCAGCCAGTGGAAAGCATCCCAGTGGAGACGGAGCATTTGGGCTCGCGCCGGGTGCCAAGATTCTTCCGATCCGTGTGCCCAAGGAGACAAGTCTGCTGACCCCGTCGTGGGTCGCGGCTATCCGGTATGCGGCGGATTCTGATGCCAAGATCATTAATATCTCCCTGGCCCTTCCTGGTACACCCAAGGAGGACGAAGCGCGCCGTGAGGCGGTGAAGTATGCGCTTTCTAAGGGGAAGCTGATCTTCGCTGGCGCCGGTAATGACGGGGATACCCTCAACAAGGTTCTTTATCCTGCGGCGACGCCCGGAGTGATCGGCGTCGGAGCTGTGGACGCCGCTGGTGAACCGACCAAAGAATCGCAGCATGGGCCGCAGATCGACATGTCTGCCCCGGGGATCGACATCGTCACGGCTTGTGGCGGCAAAACGGGCTTGTGTAAGAGTCACGGCACCAGCGACGCCACCGCCCTGACCTCCGCCTCCGCCGCCCTGCTCTGGTCCGCGCACCCCGACTGGACCAACAACCAGGTACTGCGGGTCCTGCTGAACACCGCCGGGAAGCCCGTCGACGGGGCCGAGCGCAACGACTACGTCGGCTACGGCGTAGTCCGGCCCCGTATCGCCGTGCCGACCCCCGGCGACCCCGGTCCGGCGGACGTGTTCCCGCTGCCCGACCTCGCCGCCGCCGACGCGGCCAAGTCCCCGTCCGCTTCCCCGGACGGGAAGGGCCCGGCGTCCGGTACGCCCGCGCCCGCTCCCCAGGCCGAGGCGAAGAAGAAGGACGAGGGCAGCATGCTCCCCTGGATCGGCCTCGGTCTGGGAGCTTGCCTGTTGATCGGCGGAGCCGTCACCGCAGTTGTCGTACGGCGCACCAACCGCTGACCGACTCGATCTGATCGGTCCATCCGGCCCCACCTGACACGGGAGTGCACGCGATGTCGTTCGACGAGGAATGGTCGGCGGCGCGCGCCTCCGCCACGGCCAACGTATCCATGCGGCTCAACCAGGTCCCCGCCGATCCCGGCGGTGGCGGCACCGGTGACCTGGAGCTGAACCAGGACCACATCGGCGGCATCGGCTCCGAGGCGTACAAGCTGCACTCCCGGCTGCAGACGGACGGCAAGCACGCCGCCACCGCGACCGCCGATGCCGCGGGCGCCCTCAGCAAGGAGGGCTTCGCGAGCGGGGCCGCCCTGCTCAAGGTCAACAACCTCTGGGAGAGCCAGGTGAAGACCCTCGTGGCCGCCTGCGCGAACATCTCCAACGGCCTGAACTACTCCGTCCGTTCGCACTCCAAGGACGAGCAGCACCTCGTGGCGGACTTCACCAGCGCCGCGATCGACAAGTACCTCAAGTAGCAAGTAGCTGACTCTGCGGCATCCCTGAAGAGCGCTGGCGCGCGGTAACAGGAAGGCGTAACGGCACGTGCTGACGTACGAGAACGTGATCAACGCACCGGTCGACAAGCTCCAGACGGCCGCCACCGACTGGAAGGCGATGGCCGACAAGCTGGACGAGCTGGCCGAGGTGGCCCGCAACGGGATGAAGGCCAAGGCGGACAAGGCCGAGTGGAGCGGGGTCACGGCCGGCGTGGGGCGGGAGTTCGTCACCAAGACGGCCAAGGAGTTCGATGACGCGGCCAAGGAGGCCAAGGGCGTCCACAAGGCCTTGACCGAGGGCCTCGCCGTCATCAGGTCGTCCAAGGAGCAGCTGAAGAAGATCGCCGGCGAGGAGGCCCCCGCCGCCGGCTTCCAGGTCGACGCGGCCGGCCGGGTCTCCGCGATCCCGCTCGCGACGGAGGGCGACCGGAACGCGGCGCGCCACGACCCCGACTACCAGCAGTCCTTGCGCGAGAACCGGGCCCTGTGGCAGCAGAAGATCGACGCCATCATCGACAACTGCGACGACGTCGACCAGTCGTTGGCCCGCATGCTCGGCGCCAACGTCACCGACGGCCACGACTTCAGCGGGCCGAAGTACGGCAGCCTCGACGCCGAGCAGGCCGGCCGGGCCACCGAACTCGCGAAGAAGGGACGCGCGCTCAGCCACGACGAGCTCGTGGAGCTGAACGAACTGCTGAGTGACAACCAGGCCAACCCCGAGTTCTCGACCGCGTTCTACGAGGCGCTCGGTCCGAAGGGCACGCTCGAGTTCTTCGGGCAGCTCTCCGTCGACACCGGCGCCCGGGGCTACGACCCGCAGCGCCTCACGGACATCCAGGACTTGCAGAAGAACCTGGGCCTCAACCTCGCGACCGCCACCGACCCCGATCACCCACGGCACCTTCCGGACCGTTTCGCCCAGGACCTGAGGCGTCTGGGGACGGAGCGGATCCCCTTAGTGCCGCATGACGGGAACCATCCGTTCGGCTACCAGATCCTCGGCGGCATCATGCGGTACGGGAACTACGACGCCCGCTTCCTCGTCCCCATCGCGGATCACGCCACCCAGGTCCAGGCGAAGGACAAGCAGTTCTTCTTCCAGAACAAGGCCGTCAACGGCTGGAATCCGACGCAGTTCAACCCTTCCGGCGGGAGCGGCGCCGGCTTCGACCCCGTGAACAGCTTCCTGGAGGCGCTGGGGCACAGCCCGGAAGCGGCAACGGAGTTCTTCAAGCGCGAAAAGACGGACCTGGTCGCCTACAACCAGGACGGGACGGTAAAGGCGGGCGTACCGAACCTCGGCAAGGACGTCACGAACTACCTGGACTACTTCGCTCACGAGAAGTACGAGAGCCTGAACGACTCCCACGACCTGGATGCCAAGGGTGCGGAGAAGGCGAAGCAGCACATGCCCGATGCCCTCGGACACGCCCTGGAAGCCGCGACGCTCGGCCACGCCTGGGATGATCCGTCACCGGAGCTGAAGCGGAGCGAGGACACCGCGAAGATCATGAGGTCGGTCGTGGCGCAGTACGGCGGTGACGCGGGGCTGCTCAAGCAGCACGAGGCCCTTGCCGACAGCCTGGGCCGGATGACGGCCGGCTACATCGACGACGTCAACGCCGCGCTGGCCACCGATCCGAAGCAGAGCGTCTTCACCGATTCTCACGGTGAGAATCAAGCACACACGGACATCGGGCGCGAAGAGGCTCGTGACCTGCTCGCGGCGCTCGGGCAGCACCCTGACGCCTACGCCACGGTGTCCACTGCGGAACGCGTCTATTCCGCGAGCGTTCTGGAGAGTCAGGGCGTGCACGAGGGCAAGATCGATGAAGGCAAGGCGAGGGCGGCCATCCGTACGACCGCCGAGGTGCAGGGGATCCTCGACGAGTCCAGGGCGGAGCAGGTCAAGGGGGTCGGGGAGAAGAAGCACGAGGAATACGAGAAGGCGCACGAGAAGCAGTCCGCCTGGGTCGAATTCGGTACGACGTCCGCCATTGCGGCCGGTGTCGCCTTCCTGCCCGCCACGGTGGCCGCGGCGGGCGCGGCGGCGGTCCTGGTGCCGATGGCCGTGGACCTCGGCAGCGGCGCCGTGGAGCAGGCCGCCTCGCAGGTCATCGGCGAGTGGTCGGACAAGGCCGTGGAGAAGCACAAGGACAAGAGCGAGGGCGAGACGCACGACAGCAACAAGTCCATGTTCCAGGCTGGCGAGCACAGCGCGGAGGCGCCGATGAAGGAGTTCATGAGGCGGCACAACGTCGATCCGAACAGCGACTTCGGCAACGACTTCGTCGAGTCGATGCGTGTCGGATACGAGACCGGCAACTCCACCGCCCGGCAGCAGGGGCACGAGCCGCAGACGAAGGGCGCCAAGTGAATCCCAAGCGGATGCGATGGCCGTTGGCTACTCCCGCTGTCGCACTCGCCGTCCTCGGTATGGCGGCTGCCGGTTGCTCCACCGTGGAACCGGAGCAGCCACCGCGCTCTACGGCTCCGAGACTGTTCACCGCTGGGGAGGCCTGTGCCGGGCTCTTCACGGGTCAGGGTGGGCAGGCTCTGGAGCGGGTGCTCCAGTCCACTGACTTTCAGGTGCCGGACGAGGACAGGGGCGCGGACGTCCGAGCAGTCGCGCAGGCCATGGAGAAGGCGTACCAGGCAGGCAAGAAGATCCCGGACATGCCCCAGCCGGTATGCAAGGTCTCGGGTTCCGCAGGGTTTCACAACCGCACGGTGCGACTGATGTTCACTGCCTACAGCAAGCATGCCGCGCTTCCGGCTGACCTCCCGGGCGTGGGCGCAGGGGACGCGCACCTCTCCGTGCGGAGGAAGGACGTCGACCTCACCTTCGACTGCGTCAGCTCCCGAGTCGGCTCGACTCAGGACATACCTCTGCAGATCACAGTGGCCTTCCAGGCACGGACGGGCGAGAGCGAAGGTGAAGCCGTTCCGGCTCAGGATTACCGGGCCGTCACCCACTCCGCGGCGCTGGCCGTCGCCAAGGAGCTGGGCTGCGTGAACGACGGTGGTCTGCCCGCGGACGCGGCGGGCCTGCCGGAGCCCGTCCCCACCGCGAGCCCGAAGCCCAGCGGCAGCCCGAGCCCGTGAGGCCCCGCCCAGCGGGATCCGGAGCGGCGGGACCCGGCCGGAGGGCGCTGGGCGTGGCGGGGGCCGCTCAGGGAGCGCCTGGCCCTGAGCGGCCCGCCTCGAAGCCGTGACCGGAATCGAACCGGCGTAACTCGCTTTGCAGGCGAGTCCCTCAACCACTCGGGCACACGGCTGTGGGGTGGTGATGTGCACGACCGTACGGCCGGCCGCCGGTGAGGGGAAGGGATGCGCGGGCGCCGCAATACGACTGCCATGCCGCGTTCACAGTCCCCGGCGTCCTAGGTCTGCGGACCGAGTGCAGGATCGGTCGAATTGACAGGGTCGCGGCACGGGTACGCACCTTACGCTGGGGCGATGAGCGCCCCCCTCGAACCCCGCGTGCCCGAGAAGACCGCACCGGTCCCGCCGACCCCGTCACCCGCCTCCATCCTCGGCCCCGCGTACCGGACAATCAGCGTCGGGATCATCTCCGTCATCTTTCTGATCGCCTTCGAGGCCACCGCCGTCGGTACGGCCATGCCCGTCGCCGCCCGGGAGCTGGACGGGATCGGACTCTACGCCTTCGCCTTCTCCGCCTACTTCACCACCAGCCTCTTCGGCATGGTGCTGTCCGGGCAGTGGGCCGACCGGGAGGGGCCGCTGCGGCCGCTGACCGGCGGGATCGCGGCCTTCGCGGCCGGACTCGTGCTCGCGGGCACCGCCGGCACGATGTGGGTGTTCGTGCTCGGCCGGGCCGTGCAGGGCTTCGGCGGCGGGCTGGTGATCGTCGCCCTGTACGTGGTCGTCAGCCGGGCCTACGAGGAGCGGCTGCGCCCCGCGATCATGGCGGCCTTCGCCGCGAGCTGGGTGGTGCCGTCGATCGTCGGACCGCTGGTCTCGGGGACCGTCACCGAACACCTCGGCTGGCGGTGGGTGTTCCTCGGCATACCCGTGCTGGTCGTGGTGCCGCTCGTCGTCGCGCTGCCGGCCATACGGCGGGCCGCCTCCGGGCCGGTGGGCGGCGAGGGGGTGGCCTTCGACCGGCGGCGGATCCGGCTGGCCTTCGGCATCTCGGCCGGGGCCGGGTTGCTCCAGTACGCCGCGCAGGACTTGCGGTGGCTGTCGCTGCTGCCGGCCGCGGTGGGCGCGGCCCTGCTGGTGCCGGCCGTGCTGGGGCTGCTGCCGCGCGGGACCTACCTGGCGCGGCGCGGCCTGCCGTCGGTGGTGCTGCTGCGCGGGGTGGCCGCGGGTTCGTTCATCGCGGCGGAGAGCTTCGTACCGCTGATGCTGGTCACCCAGCGGGGGCTTAGCCCGACCATGGCCGGGTTCTCGCTGGCGCTGGGCGGGGTGACCTGGGCGGGCGGCTCGTGGGTGCAGTCCAAGGGGCGGGTGGCGCCGTACCGGGAGCGGCTGATGGTGGTGGGGATGGTGCTGGTGGCCGCCGCCGTGGCCGCGGCTCCGGCCGTGCTCATCGAGTCGGTGCCGGTGTGGACGCTGGCGCTGGCCTGGGCGGTGGGGTGCCTGGGCATGGGCCTGGTGATCGGTTCGACGAGCGTGCTGCTGCTGAAGCTGTCGGCTCCGGAGGAGGTGGGGGCCAACTCCGCGTCGCTGCAGATCTCGGACGCGCTGGCCAACGTCGTCCTGCTGGCGGCGGGCGGGGCTGCCTTCGCCGCGCTGGGCGGGGGCACGGTGGGGGCCGCGCACGCCGTCACCGCCGGGGGGACGGCCTCGCATCCCGCCGCGTTCGTGGTCGTGTTCCTGCCGATGGCCTGCGTGGCGCTGGTGGGGGCCTGGGTCGCGACACGGCTGGAGCCGGCCCCTGCGTCCGCCGCAGAGTAGTACCACCGTGGCCCCACCGAGGTGGTACCGTTTTGGTATGGCGATGAACCTGCGTCTCCGCGACGACCAGCAAGAGGCCCTCAAGATCCGCGCTGAGGAAGAGGGCCGCAGCATGCACGCCATAGTGCTTCAGGCGATCGACCGCTACCTCGAACAGGAGGCGGACCGCGAGACGGTCCGCCGGCTGGGCGAGAAGTACGCCAAGGGTCACGCCGACCTGCTGCGCCGCCTGGGGGAGTGAGTGAAGTACCTGACCGTCCAGGAAGCCCTGGACCTGGCGGAGCTCGCCATGGCGGGACAGCAGGTCGCGGTCCGCGACCTGGGCTTGCTCAGCTCCGCCGTGCACCGGCCGCAGTCCCAGATGTTCGGGGTCGAGGCGTACACGGACCTGTTTGAGAAGGCCGGCGCGCTGCTCCAGTCGCTCGCCGTCAACCACCCCTTGGTGGACGGCAACAAGCGCATGGCGTGGATGTGCACCGTCGTGTTCCTCGACTTCAACGGGACCGAAATGATCGACGTCGATCAGGACGAGTCGTACAAGCTGGTGATCGAGGTGGCGACCGGCAGCCTCGAGGACGTGGCGCAGATCGCGCGTCGGCTGCGGGCGCTGCACGAAGCGATGTGACGCTCGCCGCACCGCCCGAGGTCACGGGCCCGTCCCTCCACGAGGGGCGGGCCCGTCCCGGTAGGGTGGCCCGGTTGTCCTACGTACGACTGCCCGTACCAGTACGCGAGTACGCCGAGAGCCCGAACCGGAGACCGTGACTACTACCGCCTCCCACCACCTCTCACCCGCCTTCCCCGGCCGTGCCCCGTGGGGTACGGCGAGCAAGCTGCGCGCCTGGCAGCAGGGAGCGCTGGACCGTTACATCGAGACGCAACCGCGGGACTTCCTCGCGGTCGCGACGCCCGGCGCCGGCAAGACCACCTTTGCGCTCACCCTCGCCTCCTGGCTGCTGCACCACCACGTGGTGCAGCAGGTGACCGTCGTCGCCCCCACCGAGCACCTGAAGAAGCAGTGGGCGGACGCGGCGGCCCGGATAGGCATCCGGCTGGACCCCGAGTACTCGGCGGGACCGCTCAGCAAGGACTACCACGGGGTCGCCGTCACCTACGCCGGTGTCGGCGTGCGCCCGATGCTGCACCGCAACCGCTGCGAGCAGCGCAAGACCCTCGTCATCCTCGACGAGATCCACCACGCCGGTGACTCGAAGTCCTGGGGCGAGGCCTGCCTGGAGGCGTTCGACCCGGCGACCCGGCGTCTGGCGCTGACCGGCACCCCCTTCCGGTCCGACACCAACCCCATCCCCTTCGTCGCGTACGAGGAGGGCAACGACGGGATCCGCCGGTCGTCCGCCGACTACACCTACGGCTACGGCAACGCGCTCGGCGACGGAGTCGTGCGGCCGGTCATCTTCCTCTCCTACAGCGGCAACATGCGCTGGCGCACCAAGGCGGGCGACGAGATCGCCGCCCGCCTCGGCGAGCCGATGACCAAGGACGCCATCTCGCAGGCCTGGCGTACGGCGCTGGATCCGCGCGGCGACTGGATGCCGAACGTGCTGCGCGCCGCCGACCAGCGGCTGACGGAGGTCAGGAAGGGCATCCCGGACGCGGGCGGGCTGGTCATCGCCTCCGACCAGGACTCGGCGCGCGCGTACGCCAAGCTGATCCGCGAGATCACCGGCACCAAGGCGACCGTCGTCCTGTCCGACGACACCGGCGCGTCGAAGCGGATCGACGACTTCAGTGCGAACGAGGACCGCTGGATGGTCGCGGTCCGCATGGTGTCCGAGGGCGTCGACGTCCCCAGGCTGGCGGTCGGCGTGTACGCGACGACCATCTCCACCCCGCTGTTCTTCGCCCAGGCCGTCGGACGCTTCGTACGATCGCGCAGGCGCGGCGAGACGGCGTCCGTGTTCCTTCCGACCATTCCCTATCTCCTCGGCTTCGCCAACGAGATGGAGGTCGAACGCGACCACGTCCTCGACAAGCCGAAGAAGCAGGGCGAGGAGGATCCGTACGCCGAGTCCGAGAAGGAGATGGACGAGGCGAACAAGCAGGAGGACGAGGACACCGGCGAGGAAGAGCAGATGTCCTTCGAGGCGCTGGAGTCCGACGCGGTCTTCGACCGGGTCCTCTACGACGGCGCCGAGTTCGGCATGCAGGCACACCCGGGCAGCGAGGAGGAGCAGGACTACCTCGGCATCCCCGGCCTGCTGGAGCCGGACCAGGTGCAGATGCTCCTGCAGAAGCGCCAGTCGCGGCAGATCGCGCACAGCCGGCGCAAGCCGGACGCGGAGGCCGACCTGCTGGAGCTGCCCGCCGACCGGCGGCCGGTGGTCTCCCACAAGGAGCTGCTGGAGCTGCGCAAGTCGCTGAACACGATGGTGGGCGCCTACGTCCACCAGAGCGGCAAGCCGCACGGGGTGATCCACACGGAGCTGCGCCGGGTGTGCGGCGGCCCGCCGAGCGCGGAGGCGACGGCGGGACAGCTGCGCGAGCGGATCAAGAAGGTCCAGGAGTGGGCCACCCGGATGCGGTGAGTTCATCCGGAATGCGGAACGGGGTCCGTGCGGAGGTTCGCACGGACCCCGTTCCCCTTCTATGCGCGGTTACGCGGTTACGCCGTTACGCGGTGGGGCGGCGGCGACGGCCGGTGCCCGCGACGAGGGCCGCACCCATGGCCAGGGCCACGCCGCTCGCGCCGAGCGCCCACGAGGTCGCCGCGTCGGAGCCGGTCTCGGCGAGCTGGCCGGCGGTGTTGACCGTGCCGGTCGAACCGGAGCCGCTGTTCGGGGTGGTCACGTGGCCGGCCTGCTCGACGGGCTTGGAGCCGCCGTTGGGCTTGGTGGTGTTGCCGCCCTTGACGATCTTCGACTCGGTCCAGACGGTGTCGGACCAGACGTCCTCGTCCTCGTTGCTGCCGCCGGCCACCGCGATGGCGATCTCGCCGGCGGGGGCGCCCGCGTTGAACTTCACGCGGACCTGGAGGTCCAGCTTGGCGTTGTTGGGGATCGCCAGGTCGTCCGTCAGCAGGGCGACGGGGGTGCCGCCGTCGCCGATGATCTCGACGTCGTGCCAGGCGCCATTGAAGAACACCTGGACCCGCACGTCGTCGCCCTGGAGCTCGAGGCTCTCGTTGGCGACGGCCAGCACGAGCACGTAGCTCGCCTGGGGCTTGCCCTTGGTGTTGTCGATGGAGACCGTGAACTTCGTCCAGTCGCCGCCCGCCTTGAAGGTGGACGGGACGCCGTTCAGGCCGAGCTTCGGACCCGTGGCGACCAGGTTCTCGTCCCACTCCAGGTCCTCGTCGGTCTCGGCGACCGGCGGGACGACCGGGGCCGGAGCCGGAGCCGGGGCGTCGACGGGGGGCAGGACCGGGACGACCGGGGCCGGGGCGGCCGGGGCCTCCGCGGCGGGCTGCTCGGCGGCGGGCTTCTCCGCGGCCGGGGCCTCCTTCGCCGGGGTCTCGGCCGCCGGGGCCTCGGCGGGGGCCGAGTCGTCCTTGGGGGCCGTGTCCGGGGTGGAGACCGCCGGGTTCTGGGCCTCGTCGGCCATGGCGGGGGTGGCCATCAGGACCGAGGGGCCGACGACAGCGGCGGCAGCCACGACGGCCAGACGCTTGAAGTTCATGGGTGGGTGAATCCCTCCGTGCGGCACTGGGCGCCGCACGTGAGCACGTCCCCCCCAGGGCCTGTCGAATATCTTTTTGAACGCGCTCAGAGTAATGGGCCTGTAAAGGCCCTGTGTGGAATTTGAGGTCACGAATTGACACCGGTGCGATCATCAACCGGCATAAACGGGTAGCAGGCGCCCGGATTCTGGACGAGCCCTTCCGCTCAGCGGACCCGCTCGCTAATGTCCCCGCATCGAACGCACCGTGGCAGCGCCGCCGCGGGAGCGCAGCCGGTGCCATGGCCGCTACCGGCGGCCTCTCCGTGCGCTGCCGCGGGACCGGCGGCGTGCCACCCCGAGAGTCACCGCCGCCCACCGAAAGAGGGAGAGGCGTCGTGACCGCGGAAACCTCCCAGACTCTCGACAGAGGGCTCAGAGTCCTCAAACTGCTCGCCGACACCGACCACGGTCTGACCGTCACCGAGCTCTCCAACCGCCTCGGTGTCAACCGCACCGTGGTCTACCGGCTCCTCGCCACCCTGGAACAGCACGCCCTGGTCCGCCGTGACCTCGGCGGGCGGGCCCGGGTCGGGCTCGGAGTGCTGAGGCTGGGCCGACAGGTGCATCCGCTCGTACGCGAGGCGGCCCTGCCCGCGCTGCGGTCCCTCGCCGAGGACATAGGTGCCACCGCGCACCTGACCCTCGTCGACGGTACCGAGGCGCTCGCCGTGGCCGTGGTGGAGCCGACCTGGACGGACTACCACGTGGCCTACCGGGCCGGCTTCCGCCACCCGCTGGACCGCGGGGCCGCCGGACGGGCCATCCTGGCCGCCCGCCAGGGCTCCCTGATCGAGCCGGGCTACACCCTCACCCACGGGGAGCTCGAAGCGGGCGCCAGTGGCGCTGCCGCGCCGCTCGTGGGCATCACCGGGCTGGAGGGCAGCGTCGGCGTCGTGATGCTGGCCGATGCCGTGCCGGAGCGGGTCGGGCCGCGGGTGGTCGACGCGGCGCGGGAGGTCGCCGACGCGCTGCGCTAGCCGGGCCGTTTCCGTTTCGCTGCCGGTGCGCTTTCGGGTGCGGCGCCGTTGCCGTTTCGCTGCCGCCGCCGGGCTGGTTCAGGGTGCGGCGCCGTTGCCGGGGGCGCTGCCCCCGGGCCCCCGCGCCTCAAACGTCGGCGGGGCTGGAGATGTGGCGGCGGCGCTGGAAGTGCGCCGGCGGGGCTGGAGATGTGCCCGCGGGGTGGAGGGTGTGCCCGCGGGGCTGGCGGCGTGCGCCCCCGCGCCTACCGGCGGGGCCGGAGGGTGTGCGGGCCGGGCCGCGGTGGCGGGGGATAGATTGGCCGGGTGCTCTCACGCCTCACACGTCTGCCGCGTCCCGTTGCCCTGGCTGTCTGTGCCGTGCCCGTGGTCGGCCTGGTCGCCGTCGCGGGGTTCGCGCCGCTGCCCTTCGTGCTGGCCCAGCCGGGGCTCACGGCCGACGTGCTCGGGGCCCGGGACGGCAAGAACGTCATCAGCATCACCGGCGCCCCCGTCCGGGAGCCCAAGGGGCGGCTCCTCATGACGACCATCCAGGCCCCGGGCCCCTCCGAGAAGGTGGACCTGGGCGAGCTCGTCGACAGCTGGTTCCGGGCCGACCGGGCGGTCATGCCCAAGGAGGCCATCTACCCCTCCGGGCAGACGACCGAGCAGATCGAGGAGCACAACCTGGAGGAAATGACCAGGTCGCAGTCGACCGCCGCCGAGGCCGCCCTCGGATATCTCCACAAGGACCCCAAGGCCGTGAAGGTCGACCTCAACCTCGCCGACGTAGGCGGTCCCAGCGCCGGCCTCCTCTTCTCCCTCGGCATCGTCGACAAGCTCGACGGTGACGGCAGCGGCGGCGACCTCACGGGCGGGCGCACCGTCGCCGGTACGGGCACCATCAGCCCGGACGGCGCGGTCGGCGCGGTCGGCGGGGTGGCCCTGAAGACGCAGGCGGCGCACCGCGACGGGGCGAGCGTGTTCCTCGTACCGGCGGCGGAGTGCGCGGACGCGCAGTCCGAACTCCCCGCGGGGCTGCGGCTGGTCCCCGTCACCACGCTGACCGGGGCGGTGGACGCCCTGCGGGCGCTGAACAAGGGCGAGGCCGTCCCGTCCTGCTGACGGGCCCGCCCCACCGGAGGCGATCAGCCCTCCTTCGATCAGCCCTCCTTGATGAAGCCCTCCTGGACCAGCCAGTCCTTCGCGACCCGGTGCGGGTCCTGCCCTTCCACATCCACCTTGGCGTTCAGCTCCCGCGCCACCTCGGTCGTCAGTTTCTTCGTCACCGGGTTCAGCAGCCTCGTCCTGTGTGTCCGCCCGCGTCCGGCCGCCTGCGGCCCCGTGGGGCGCCGTGCGGCCTCGCGTCGGCCTCGCCTCCGCCTCAGCGGGTGTCGTCCTCGGCCGCCTGTTCGACCAGGGGGATGATCCGCAGGGGTACGGGATTCTCCATGACGATCGCCGTCGAAGCCCGAACGATCCCATCAAAACCGACGACCCGGTCGATCACCCGCTGGAGGTCGGCGTTGGACCGGGCCACCAGCCGGCACAGCATGTCCCCGTGCCCGGTGGTGGTGTGCAGCTCCAGCACCTCCGGTACGCCGTCCAAGTGGGCCCGTACGTCGACCCCTTGGCCCTGCTTGATCTCCAGCGTGGCGAAGGCGGTCACCGGGTACCCGAGGGCCGCCGGATCGACCTGCGGCCCGAACCCGCGGATGACTCCGTTCGACTGAAGCCGGTCCAGCCGCGCCTGCGCCGTCCCGCGCGCCACGCCGAGCCGCCGGGAGGCCTCCAGGACCCCGATCCGGGGCTCGCGGGCCAGCAGGACGATGAGCCGGCCATCCAGGTCGTCGATTCCCATGGGATGCCTCCGGGGGCGCTGGGAGATGGTCATAGTGCACAGATCTCTCAGCCATCCTCCGCCCGTCCTGGGCAGTCTGTACAGCAAAAATGGAAACTATTGCGCAGCTTGTGGATCGGCGGGACTCTGCGCTCATGACTGAGTCTCTGGTGAACCCCGACACCGCCCACCACACCGCGCGTGAGGCGGACCCCTTCCCGGTGAAGGGCATGGACGCGGTCGTCTTCGCCGTCGGCAATGCCAAGCAGGCCGCGCACTACTACTCGACCGCTTTCGGCATGAAGCTCGTGGCCTACTCCGGACCGGAGAACGGCACCCGCGAGACGGCCAGCTACGTCCTGTCCAACGGCGGCGCGCGCTTCGTCCTCACCTCCGTCATCAAGGCCACGACGGACCGGGGCCGCTTCCTCGCCGAGCACGTCGCCGAGCACGGCGACGGCGTCGTCGACCTCGCCATCGAGGTCCCGGACGCCCGCGCGGCCTACGCGTACGCCGTCGAGCACGGCGCGCGCGGCCTGGACGAGCCGTACGAGGTCAAGGACGAGCACGGCACGGTCGTACTGGCCGCCATCGCCACCTACGGCCAGACCCGCCACACCCTGGTGGAGCGCCGCGACTACTCCGGCCCGTACCTGCCCGGCTTCGTCGCCGCCGACCCGATCGTCGAGCCCCCGGCCAAGCGCACCTTCCAGGCCATCGACCACTGCGTCGGCAACGTCGAGCTCGGCCGCATGAACGAGTGGGTCGCCTTCTACAACAAGGTCATGGGCTTCACGAACATGAAGGAGTTCGTGGGCGACGACATCGCGACCGAGTACTCGGCGCTGATGTCGAAGGTGGTCGCGGACGGCACCCTGAAGGTGAAGTTCCCGATCAACGAGCCGGCGATCGCGAAGAAGAAGTCGCAGATCGACGAGTACCTGGAGTTCTACGGCGGCGCGGGCGTCCAGCACATCGCGCTGGCCACGAACGACATCGTCGCCACGGTCCGCTCCATGCGGGCGGCCGGCGTCAGCTTCCTGGACACCCCGGACTCGTACTACGACACGCTCGGCGAGTGGGCGGGCGAGACGCGCGTGCCGGTCGAGACCCTGCGCGAGCTGAAGATCCTCGTCGACCGCGACGAGGACGGCTACCTGCTGCAGATCTTCACCAAGCCGGTGCAGGACCGGCCGACGGTCTTCTTCGAGATGATCGAGCGCCACGGCTCCATGGGCTTCGGCAAGGGCAACTTCAAGGCCCTGTTCGAGGCGATCGAGCGCGAGCAGGAGAAGCGCGGCAACCTGTAGGTTGCGCAGCCGGACCCCGCGCCTCGAACGCCGGCGGGGCCGGGTCGTGCCCGTGACGGGGCTGGGTTGCCGCGCAGCGGCAATTCCAGCCCCGCCGGCGTTCGAGGCGCGGGGTGCGGGGCGGAGCCCCGGTCTTTGAGCCCGGCCAGGGATCGAGGCGCGGCCGCCGTCAGCGGGACGAGGGAGCCGGGCTGGGCTTCGGGGTCGGCTTCGCCGCAGGCGGCTCGGCAGGCGGCTTCGGCTTCGCCACGGGCTTCGCCACGGGTTTCGCCGCCTTCGGGAGTTCCGGCGCCACCCACGGAGTGGCCGGCTGGAGGTTCTCCGGACCCCCCGGCGGCGGCTGCCCGATCGACGCCAGCGCCTGCTTCGCCAGCGGCCCCCGCAGCGGGGAGAAGTGCGGGTTCGTCCGCAGCGCCTCCTGGAGGTGGCGGCGGGCCGCCGCCTCGTCGCCCAGGGCGCGCTCGATCATCGCCCGGTGATACGCGAAATCCGCGCTCCGCAGCCCCAGCTCCGTGGCCTTCTTCGCGTACTCCAGCGCCGCCGAGTCCTCGCCCGCCTTGTGCAGCGCCCACCCCAGCGCGTCCGCGACCTGCACGCTCTTGTGCCGCGACCACTCCTGCGACAGCCGCCGCACCGCCGCCCCCGGATCGCCGTGGTCCGCCTCGTACAGGCCCAGCACCACGTCGTCGTCGACCCCGTTCGTGCCGGCCCGGGCGACCAGCGCGCCCAGCATGTCGTACGGCGTACGCGCCTCCTCCCCGCGCCCCATCGACTCCAGCAGCTCGCCGAGCTCCAGCGCGAGGCGCGGCTCGGGGGTCCGCCCCAGCGCCATCCGGTAGTCCCGGACCGCCTCCCCGCCGCGCCCCAGCGCGGCCAGCGCCCGGGCCCGGCCGCCCAGCGCCTGGGCCTGCGCCGGGTCCGTGCGCAGCGCGCCCTCGTACTGCCGCAGCGCCTCCGCCGTCTCGCCCCGCTCCCACGACAGCTCACCGAGCCGGAACAGCGTGTACGCCTTCTCCGCCGGGGTCTTCGCCGCGCCCGCCGCGTGCTCCATCGACATCGCCGCGTCCTCGCGCCAGCCGCGGTCCCGGTAGACCTGGGAGGCCCGGAGGTACCCGGCGAGGCCCGGGTGGAGCTCCAGCAGCCGCTCCATCGCCTTCTGGGCGCCCTTGTAGTCGCCGAGGCCGGTGTACGCGTCCACGAGCACCGGGTACGCCGTCCACCGCTGCGGCGCCTGCGCCCGTACCAGCTCGCCCCACTTCTTCCCCGTGCCGAAGTCCCGCCGGGCGTTGGCCAGCGCGCCCATGCCCGTCATCGCGTCGAAGTTGCCCTTCTCGGCCGGCCGGACCTCCAGCGACCGCTTCAGCGCCTTCTCCGCCTTCGGGAACCAGCCCGGATCCGCGGTCCGCCGCGCCTGTTCCAGGTACGCGGAGCCCAGGACCGCCCAGGAGGCGTCGTCGTCCCCGTGCTGCGCCAGCCACTTCTCCCGGTCCGCCATCAGGGCCGTCAGGTCCACCGCCGCCGCGGGCGCACCCATGCCGACCGCCGACGCGGCCCGCTCGCTCGGCCCCGGCGGGCGGGCGTCGTCGCCGGTGCGGGCCGGCCGGATCAGCAAGGCCCCGGCGATCAGGACCACCGCCACCGCGGCCGCCACGAGCGTCTTGCGGCCGGTGAAGGTCACGGGCGGCGCCGGCTGCTGCGCTTCCTCGTCGATACGGTCGAAACGGTGCATGGGGTCACTGTGCGTCAATATGAAGAGCTCGCCGAGGTGTCCGAAGAGGGGCGCGGGCGTGTTCACACCGATGGCCCCGGCTGCCACGCTGAGCCCATGGATGACGATCTCTCCACCCACCCCTCTCCCTCCGCCGCACTCCACGCGCGCCTGCTGGCGGGCCTCCCGGCCGAGGCCCTGCTCACCGACCCCCAGGTGACCGCCTCCTACGCCGGCGACATGGCCGGCTTCTGCGCGGCCGGCACCCCGGCCGCCGTCGTCCTGCCCCGCACCGTCGAACAGGTCCAGCACGTCCTGCGCACCGCCACCGCCCTACGGGTCCCCGTGGTCCCGCAGGGAGCCCGTACGGGCCTGTCGGGCGCCGCCAACGCCTCCGACGGCTGCATCGTGCTCTCGCTCGTCAAGATGGACCGGATCCTGGAGATCTCCCCCGTCGACCGGATCGCCGTCGTCGAACCGGGCGTGGTCAACGCCGTGCTCTCGCGGGCCGTCGCCGAACAGGGCCTGTACTACCCGCCCGACCCCTCCAGCTGGGAGCAGTGCACCATCGGCGGCAACATCGGCACCGCCTCCGGCGGCCTGTGCTGCGTCAAGTACGGGGTCACCGCCGAGTACGTCCTCGGCCTCGACGTGGTCCTCGCCGACGGGCGGCTGCTGCGCACGGGCCGGCGTACCGCCAAGGGAGTCGCCGGATACGACCTCACCCGGCTCTTCGTCGGCTCCGAGGGCAGCCTCGGCGTCGTCGTCCAGGCCGTCCTCGCCCTGCGGCCCGCGCCGCCCCGGCAGCTCGCGCTGGCCGCCGAGTTCCCCTCCGCCGCGGCCGCCTGCGCCGCCGTCTGCGCCGTCATGGAGGCCGGACTGACGCCCTCCCTGCTGGAACTGATGGACCGTACGACCGTCCGCGCCGTCAATGCGCTCGGCAAGATGGGCCTGCCCGACACCACCGAGGCCCTGCTGCTCGCCGCCTTCGACAGCCCGCACGCCCCCGAGGAGCTGGCGGCCGTGGGGGAGCTGTGCACGGCCGCCGGGGCCACCGCCGTCGTCCCCGCCGAGGACGAGGCGGAGTCCGAACTGCTGCTCCAGGCCCGCCGGATGTCGCTGACCGCCCTGGAG
This sequence comes from Streptomyces sp. NPDC048255, assembly GCF_040652415.1. NCBI lineage: Bacteria > Bacillati > Actinomycetota > Actinomycetes > Kitasatosporales > Streptomycetaceae > Streptomyces > Streptomyces sp. NPDC048255. The sequence goes on along the minus strand of NZ_JBEZMA010000041.1, from coordinate 32,392 downwards.
ACCCTGCGCCCGGCCACGATGATCGACGACGTGTGCGTACCGCGCTCCCGGCTCGCCGAGATGCTGGACGGGACGGCCGCCGTCGCCCGGACGCACGACCTGCTCATCGGGGTCTGCGCGCACGCGGGCGACGGCAACACCCACCCGGTCGTCTGCTTCGACCCGGCCGACGAGGACGAGACGCGCCGGGCCCGCGCCTCCTTCGACGCGATCATGGCGCTGGGACTGGAACTGGGCGGGACGATCACCGGCGAGCACGGGGTCGGGATCCTGAAGAAGGAGTGGCTGGCCCGGGAACTCGGCCCGGTGGGACTGGAGATGCAGCGCGCCGTCAAGCACGCCTTCGACCCGCTGGGCCTGCTCAACCCCGGCAAGCTCTTCTGACGTACGCCGCCCCGGCCCGCGGCCCGCGGCGCGCGGCCCGTACGCCCGCCCTCACAGGTCCCCGTCGGACGACTCGTCCGACGGCCACGGGTCGCGCAGCCACAGATCGTCCGCCGGGGTCGGCGTGAGCAGCTCGGCCAGCGCCGCGTCCAGGCCGAGCCGCTCGGCCTCGGTGCCGGGCGGCACGATGCGCAGGGTCCGCTCCAGCCAGGCCGACACGGAGGGGGCGGGGGCCTCCAGCAGGGCGTCGCCGTCGGGGGAGCTGAGCGCCATGCAGAGCACGGACCGATTGTCGACCTTCGTGGGCCAGATCCGGACGTCGCCGTGGCCGCAGGGCCGGAACACGCCCTCCACCAGCAGTTCGCGGGCGAAGGTCCAGTTGACCGGGGTGCTCGAACCGGTGTGGAAGGTGATGTGGACGGCGTACGGGTCGTCCGTGAGGTAGAGGAGCCGGGCGGGGACGGGGACGCTGCGCTCGGGGGACAGGACCAGCTTGAGTTCCAGCTCGCGCTCGATGACGGGGTGGTGCATGACGGCCTCACTTCGGTGCGCTCGTGTGCGCTTCGCTTCGGTGTGCGGGGCCGGATCGCGCCCCACACCCGGAGAGAGCTCCGGGGTGCCGGGGTATGACGCGACTTCTGGCAGGGAAAGAGAGATTGGCTGATTTCTGTCGGGTGACCGGAAACAGTCGTATGGCCCGGGGTTCGCCCGAAGGCTTGCATTCTCCCGTTACCGGACCTGTCGGGTGGCGGTTCTTGGCTATGGTCCTCCCCTGCACAAGCCTCAAGCCACGATCGGAGTTGGGGACATTGACGGCCTCCCCTGGTGACGGCGAGCACGCCGCCCGCGAGGGCTACTACCCGGATCCGTCCATCCCCGGGTACGTCCGGTACTGGAACGGCGCGTCCTGGGTTCCGGGTACGAGTCGCCCCGCGCCGGCCGTGCCTGCTGCGCCTGCCGTGTCTCCCGCTCCCGCTCCGGCTCCCGCCGAGGAGACGGGTCCGGTGTTCCTGGACGGCACCTCCGCGACCGGGCTGCTGCGCGGACCGGAGCCCGAACCGGAACCCGCACGGCAGCCCGAGCCGGTGGTGTGGCAGGCCGACCCCGCCCACCAGGCCGGCTTCGGCGGGCCGCGAGACCACCGGGTGTCGTGGGGCAGCCCCGCGGAGCCCGAGGCGGTGCGGCACGGGGCCGGGCAGCAGGGGGAGGAGCAGGTGGCCGGGCACGCTGCCGCCGGGCCGCACGGGTCGGGGCAAGCGGCCGGGCAGCAGGGGTCGGGGCATGCCGCCGGGCAGCACGAGCCGGGGCTCGCGGCCGGGCATGCCGCCGCCGGGCATCCGGCCGGGCAGCACGGGACCGCCCGTCCGGCGGGGATCTCGCTGGCCCGTACGGCCGCCGCCGCGGCGGCTCCGGCGACGCGGTTCCCCGCCCAGGCCCAGGGCATCCTGTCCGCCCGCTCCCCGGCCGCGGCTGCCCCGGCTCCGGCCCCGGCGGCGGCGGCCGCGCCCGCCCCTGCGTGGCCCGACGCCCCCGGGGGCTCCGGGGGCGGGTCCGGGATCACGTCCTCGTGGCCCGAGGCGGCCCCGCGCGCGACCGCCGCCCCGGCTGCGCAGGCCGCGCCGGCCGCACCGGCCGTGCCTTCCGAGGCGGCACAGGCGCCAGGGGCCGGACGGGCGCCAGACGCGGCACGCGCGGCCGAGGCCGAGGACTGGGTCCCGCCGCGCCCCGCCCCGGGCTCCCGCACCGCCGGGCGGACGCCCGAGCCGGCCCGACGTGCGGCCCCCGAGCCGGCCCGACGTGCGGCCCCCGAGCCGGCCCGACGCGCGGCCCCCGAGCCCGCCCGTCGCGCTGCCCCGGAGCCCGCCCGCCACACGGCCGCGGAGCCGGACGAGGCTCCCCCGGTGGAGGTGCGGGCGCCCCGGCCCGCCGGAGTCCGCCCGTCGGTGCCCAAGGCCGCCGAGGCCGCAGCCCCGGCTGCCGCCTCCCCGGCCGCCCGCCCGCAGACCACCGCCCGCGCCGTGTTCGAGCGGATGGCGGAGCGCGCCGTACGCCCGGCGGGGCTGCCGCGCCGGGCCATGGCCCGCCTCCTGGACTCCCTCGTCCTCGCCGCGGTCGCCGCCGGGGCCGCCTGGCCGCTCCTCCCCGCCGCCACCGCCCACGTCCAGGCCAAGGTGGACGTGGCCCGGGGCAGCGGCCGCGCCACCACCGTCTGGCTGGTGGACGCCACCATCGCCGGCCACCTCGGGCTGGTCCTCGGCGCGGTCCTGCTCTTCGGGGTCTTCTACGAGGCCCTGCCCACCGCCCGTTGGGGCCGCACCCCCGGCAAGAAGCTGCTCGGTGTCCGCGTACTGGCCACCGCCACCCTGCGCCCGCCCACCTTCGGCGCCGCCCTGCGCCGCTGGCTGGTGTACGCCTTCCTGGGCCTCCCCGGCAGCCTGTGGTGCCTCGTGGACCGGCCGCGCCGCCAGGCCTGGCACGACAAGGCGGCGAAGACGTACGTGGCCCGCTAGGGCGTCTCTTGGGCCCCCCGGGCCCGCCCGGACCCCCGAACGGACGCGTTCCCGTTGCGGGGGTACCGGAGCCGGGTTCGACTCGGGCCATGAGTACCGACCAGCCGCCGCCGGGCGAGAGGCCCGAGGACGACCCGTTCCTCAAGAAGCCCCAGGAACCGACACCCCCGCCGGGAGGCGGATCGCCGTACGGCTCACCGCCTCCCGGCGGGGGCGGGTATCCGCCTCCTCCGCCCCCGGGCGGTGCGGGCGGCGGCGGAGCAGGCGGGTATCCGCCCCCGCCGCCCCCCTACGGCGGCGGCGGGGACCCGTACGGCGGTGGCGGCGGCTACGGCATGCCCGATCCGCTCGCCGGGATGCCCCCGCTCGCCGACTTCGGCAAGCGGCTCGCCGCGCGCATCATCGACGTGCTGATCATCGCCGTGCCGCTGTTCCTCATCCAGCTGGCGTTCGGCACGAAGCGGTACATGGTCGAGACGAACGAGGGCGAGGACATCAGCGAGGTCATCACCCGCTCCTACAGCGGGAGCGGCCTGATCATGACGCTGATCTCGATCGTCGCGTACGTCGGCTACGACTGGTATTTCACCAAGAAGAACGGCCAGACGGTCGGCAAGAAGGCGCTGGGCCTGCGCGTCGCGATGCTCAACGACGGCAGCGTCCCGCAGTCCAACGCCGCCCTGGGCCGCGCCGCCATGCTCTGGCTGCCCACGCTGATCTGCTGCTTCTGCCTGTGGCCGATCGCGCTGGTCATCTCGATCCTCGTCGACAAGCCCTACAAGCAGGGCCTGCACGACAAGGTGGGCAAGACGGTGGTGGTCCAGTCCGGCTAGCACGCAGTCACGCAGTCACGCAGTCACGCAGTCACGCAGTCACGCAGACACAAAGACACACAGGGCGCGCGGACCGGCAGGCGCGCGGCACGTCGCGGCGCGGGCGGCTTCCCCACGGGGAGGCCGCCCGCGCCGCTTCGCGTCGGCCGCCCCCGTCGCGGGGCGGTGAACCACGTCTGTTTTCAGCCGATTTCGCGCGGCGCGGAGCAAGTGCGTGACGAACGTCTCAATGGTGCACGGGGTGTTCGGCGCCGGCCGTCCGGGGATCGGGCACCCGGGCGCCGTCCGTCGCTCCGGCCGTGTCCGCAGGGGCCGCGGTGGACCGCGTACGGGCCGCGTGGCGGCCGCGGCGCCTGGGGGCCGGCACGGTGACGGCGACGAGCAGGCCCAGGGCGAGGGCGGCCGCGGAGATGACCGCGACGCCCAGGCCGGTGCTCGTCTTCGAGAGCAGCAGCATGGCGATCGTCGAGACGACGACGGTGGCGGACCCGTAGGCGAGCTGTGCGGCAGTCGGACGCGGCATGGCGATATCCGTCCTCAAGGCGGGAGGGGGAGTCGGCTCAACTAGGTCGCGCGTCAAGTGACTCTAGGACCTGGGATGCCCGAGCGGAACCGCCGGTAAGCGTGACCTTACCCACGGTGCCGGAGCACAGGGGGCGCACGGGGTCATTCCTTCGCGCCGTGACGGGGGTCGGGAAGCGTCCTTCGCCCCATATGGCAGCGGAACGTCCGGATAGCGGAACTCGCCTACCGCATAGTGCAGTTGTAAGGAACAAGTCAAGGTCTGTCTTTTCTTTGTTCTCTCCGGTCAAATGTCGTCACTTGAGACGCGCGCCGCGCGGAACCCCCCGCTCCTATGGAGACGTTCCGACCTACGTTGCGGCCGCGGGAGGGGAACGACATCAAGTGACCAGCAACTCCGCACGGCGCCGCGCTCTGCGTGGCGCCGCCATCGGCGTGACCTTGGCCGCCACCGCGGCCTCCGGCGCCTTCATGACCACGGCCCAGGCCGACCCGGGCTCGTCCGCGCCGCCCGTCGCCGACCGGCAGGACCCGACGGCTCCGTCGAAGGAGCACGTCAAGCACGACCTCGAAGGCCCGTTCAGCGAGCAGCAGGCGCAGCAGCGCGAGGCCGCCCTGGAGCAGGTCCTGCAGGGCAAGAAGGACGTCGAGCAGCGCGGCGCCTCGAAGGTCGTCAAGCTCGACGACAAGAAGTACGTCGAGCTCGGCCGCGAGAAGACCGACAAGATCTTCACGATCCTCGTCGAGTTCGGCGACCAGGTCGACACCACGACCATGCACGACCCGGACGGCCCGGAGGGCCCCCAGCCCCCGGTCCAGAAGTACGGCGGCACCCCCGGTCCGCTGCACAACACGATCGCCCAGCCGGACCGCGCCAAGGACAACAGCACCGCCTGGCGCAAGGACTTCAGCCGCGACTACTTCCAGGACCTGTACTTCGGTACCGGCCAGGGCAAGCACTCGCTGAAGACCTACTACGAGAAGACCTCCTCGGGCCGCTACTCGGTCGAGGGCGAGGTCTCCGACTGGGTCAAGGTCCCGTACAACGAGGGTCGTTACGGCTCGAACTACTGCGGCCAGACCAACTGCTCCAACGTGTGGGACACCGTCAAGGACGGCGTCCTCGCGTGGACGGAGGCTCAGAAGAAGGCGGGCAAGACCGACGCCGAGATCAAGGCGCAGCTGGCCCAGTACGACCAGTGGGACCGCTACGACTTCGACGGCGACGGCAACTTCAACGAGGCCGACGGCTACATCGACCACTTCCAGATCGTCCACGCGGGCGAGGACGAGTCGGCCGGCGGCGGCGTGCAGGGCACCACCGCGCTGTGGGCGCACCGCTGGTACGCGTACGGCACCCAGGCGGGCAAGACCGGCCCGGAGAACAACAAGGCCGGCGGCACCCAGATCGGTGACACCGGCATCTGGGTCGGCGACTACACGATGCAGCCGGAGAACGGCGGCCTCGGCGTCTTCGCGCACGAGTACGGCCACGACCTCGGCCTCCCGGACCTGTACGACACCTCCGGTGGCGGCGAGAACGGCGTCGGCTTCTGGTCCCTGATGTCGGCGGGCTCCTGGCTCGGCACCGGCCAGGACTCCATAGGCGACCTCCCGGGCGACATGACGGCCTGGGACAAGCTCCAGCTGGGCTGGCTGAACTACGACACGGCCAAGGCCGCGACGAAGTCCACCCACAAGCTGGGCGTCGCGGAGTACAACACCAAGGACAAGCAGGCGCTGGTCGTCGAGCTGCCGAAGAAGAAGGTCCAGACGGACGTCGTCGCTCCCGCCGAGGGTTCCTCGCAGTGGTGGAGCAACATGGGTGACGACCTCAAGAACACCCTCACCCGCTCCGTGGACCTGACCGGCAAGTCCTCCGCGGCCCTGTCGCTCAAGGGCTGGTGGGACATCGAGGCCGAGTACGACTACCTCTACACCGAGGCCTCCACCGACGGCGGCGCCACCTGGACGCCCCTCGCCGGCACCGCCGACGGCGCGGCCCTCCCGGTCGACGCCTCCGGCAGCCCGTCGCTGACCGGTGTCTCGGGCGCCTGGAAGTCGCTGAACTTCCCGCTCGACGCCTACGCGGGCAAGAAGATCGACCTCCGCTTCCGCTACCAGACGGACGGCGGCGCGGGCGGCAAGGGCTTCACCGCCGATGCCGTCAACATCACCGCGGACGGCGCCACGCTGTTCACCGACGGCGCCGAGGACGGCGACAACGGCTGGACCGGCAAGGGCTTCTCGCGGATCGGTGCCGGCTTCGCCAAGGAGTACGCGCAGTACTACCTGGCCGAGAACCGCCGTTACGTCTCGTACGACTCCACCCTCAAGGTGGGCCCGTACAACTTCGGCTTCGGCAACACCCGTCCGGACTGGGTCGAGCACTACCCGTACCAGGACGGTCTGCTGATCTGGCAGTGGGACACCTCCCAGAAGGACAACAACACCAGCCAGCACCCGGGCCAGGGTCTGATCCTGCCGGTCGACGCCAACGCGAAGCCCATGAAGTGGGCGGACGGCACGCTGCTGCGCAACAAGATCCAGCCGTACGACGCGACCTTCAGCGCCTACTCGACGGACGCGTTCACCCTGCACAAGAACGGCGAGTCGCTGTTCCTGAAGCCGAAGCCGGCCAACCTGGTCTTCGACGACCGCAAGGGCAAGTACTTCTACGACGAGAACCCGACCGGATCGGTGAAGGTCACTGACACCAACACCAAGATCAAGATCCTGAAGGAGACCTACGACGGTGAGGTCATGACCCTCGAGGTCGGCCCCTCCTCGAAGTAATTCGGCAAAACCGCAGGTCAAAGCATGATCGGCCGTCGCCCTCTAGCGGGCGGCGGCCGATCGCGTTTAGATGCGTGGTGCGAGTTTCTTATTGACGGGGGAGATGACAGACATGCCCGGTGGAGGTTTCGTCAGACTGCCAGGCGGCAGCGTGGTGGTCGCGCTCACGCTGCCGAGGCCGTCGCTCGGCGAGGGCGCCGACGACGGAAACGTCCGGGTGCTGGTGCACGCTGCGAACCGGGCCCGCGCCCTGACCAGGCTGCGGAACCTCGGCATGCGGGCCGTGTACCTGCGGGGCAACGCCCAGCCCCCGACGCCGGACGAGGTCACGGCCGTCCTGCACCATCCGGACGGCCTGCTGTGGCGCTGCGCGCCCGACCGGGCGGAGGAGCTCTGGCACCCGATCAGGGCCCTGCTGGGCACCTAGCTCCTGTCCGGGCGATCTTCGTGGATCAGCCCGCGTCGTCTGGTGCGGTGCATCGCAAGGCGGAGGATCGCAGCTCGTACTCGACCGTACTCGCGCGGTCCGACAACGCGGCGAGGTGCCGTACCAGACGGCGCGGGCCCGCGAAGATCGCCCGGACAGGGCCTAGCGGCCACCTGAGGGCCTCCTGGGCCTCCGGGGGCCCGGTGGCGCGGCCGGGGCGGCTACGCGGCCCGGTCGCCCACGAGGACCACGCCCGCCGCCCGCAGCTCGTCCAGGGCGCGGGCGGTGGTGTGCGGGGCCACGGCGGCCGTCAGGTCCAGCAGGACGCGGGTGGCGAAACCGGCCTTGGCGGAGTCCAGGGCGGTGGCCCGGACGCAGTGGTCGGTGGCGATCCCGACCACGTCCACCTCGGTGACGTTCCGGTCGCGCAGCCATTCGGCCAGGGTCACGCCGTTCTCGTCGGCCCCCTCGAACCCGCTGTACGCGGCCTCGTACGCGCCCTTGTCGAACACGGCGGCGACCGCGCCGGAGGCCACGGCGGGGGCGAAGTTCGGGTGGAAGCCCACGCCCTCCGTCCCGGCGACGCAGTGCACCGGCCAGGAGGTCTCGTAGTCCGGCTCGGCCGGGGGGCGGGCGAAGTGCGGGCCGGGATCCACGTGGTGGTCCCGGGTGGCGACGACGTGCCGGTAGCCGGCCGTGGACTGGCCGATGAGCTCGGTGATGGCGGCGGCGACGTCGGCTCCGCCGGTGACCGCGAGGCTGCCGCCCTCGCAGAAGTCGTTCTGGACGTCGACGACGATCAGTGCGCGGTGCATGACGTTGTCCTTCGGCTCGGTGTCTCTGTGCGGCGGCGGGGCCCTGCGGGGGCTCTTCCCCCACCCCGCCCCTTCCCGAAACGGGGGCTCCGCCCCGGACCCCGGTCCCCGAACGCCGGACGGGCTGGAGTGCGCCCCGGCGGGGCTGAGATCGCCCTGCGGGCGGCATCAGCCAAATTCAGCCCCGCCGGCGTTTGAGGCGCGGGGTCCGGGGCGGAGCCCCGGCAGCGGACCCGCAGGGTTACGCGTACTCCGTAGGGATGACGGCCTCGCCGCGCGAGAGCTGGGTCGCGGACAGGGGGAGCCCCGCCCGGGCCGCCCGGTGACGGTCCCGCGCGGCCTCCAGCGGCTCGCGAGCGATCACCTCCCCGGCCTTGACCAGCTGCACGAGAAGCTGCGTGTCCGCCAGGGCCGACGGGACCGGGCCCACGCCCACGACCTCCGCCTCGGCCACCCCGTCGGAGTCGAGACGCCGCGCCGCCCACTTGCGGCCGCCGATGGAGGTCTTGCCGCCCGTGGACTTCTTCGCCACCGGGGCCAGCGCCGCCTTCGGGTCCGCCGAGGTCGCGCGCGCCACCAGCTTGTAGACCATCGAGCACGTCGGGTGCCCGCTGCCGGTCACCAGCTGGGTGCCGACCCCGTACGCGTCCACGGGCGCCGCGGCCAGCGAGGCGATGGCGTACTCGTCGAGGTCCGAGGTGACCACGATCCTCGTCGAGGTCGCGCCGAGCTCGTCCAGCTGCTGGCGCACCCGGTGGGCGACCAGCAGCAGGTCGCCGGAGTCGATGCGGACCGCACCCAGCCCGGTGCCGGCGACCTCCACGGCCGTCCGTACGGCCTCGGCGACGTCGTAGGTGTCCACGAGCAGGGTCGTCCCGCTGCCCAGCGAGGCCACCTGGGCGGTGAACGCGTCCCGCTCGTTGTCGTGCACCAGGGTGAAGGCGTGGGCGCTGGTGCCGACCGTCGGGATCCCGTACCGGAAGCCGGCCGCCAGGTCCGAGGTCGAGGTGAAGCCGCCGACGTACGCGGCGCGCGCCGAGGCCACCGCCGCCAGCTCGTGGGTGCGCCGCGCGCCCATCTCGATCAGCGGCCGGTCGCCCGCCGCCGAGGACATCCGGGAGGCGGCCGCGGCGATCGCCGAGTCGTGGTTGAGGATGGAGAGGATCACGGTCTCCAGCAGCACGCACTCGGCGAAGCTGCCCTCGACGCGCAGGATCGGCGAGCCGGGGAAGTAGACCTCCCCCTCCGGATAGCCCCAGATGTCGCCGGAGAAGCGGTACGAGGCCAGCCAGTCCAGGGTCCGCATGTCGACGACGGCCCGCTCGCGGAGGAATTCCAGCACCGCGGCGTCGAAGCGGAAGTTCTCCACCGCGTCGAGCACGCGCCCGGTTCCCGCCACCACGCCGTAGCGCCGCCCCTCGGGCAGCCGGCGGGTGAACACCTCGAAGACCGAACGGCGGTCGGCGGTGCCGTTCGCCAGGGCGGCCTGCAGCATCGTGAGCTCGTAATGGTCCGTGAAGAGCGCTGTCGACGGCACGTCCACCGGCAGGCCCAGGTCCGCAGGGTTCATGACACGGATGCTAGCGCACATTTCGTCAGAGTGACGAGATGTAGGGCCCGTTTGTGCGACGGGGCCGTCACAGTGGCAGCATGGGACGAGTGAGTGTTGCTCCCATTGAGATCGAACGCACCGAATCGGCCGAAGAGACCTACGCGGTCCCCGAACCCGACGTCCCCTGGGTGACCCTGGTGCACAACGACCCGGTCAACCTCATGAGCTACGTGGAGTACGTGTTCCAGGCGTACTTCGGCTACCCCAAGGACAAGGCGCACCGGCTGATGCTCGACGTCCACCACAAGGGGCGGGCGGTCGTCTCCAGCGGCACCCGCGAGGAAATGGAGCGCGACGTGCAGGCCATGCACGGCTACGGCCTGTGGGCGACCCTCACCCAGGACCGCAACTGATGGGCGGCACGTTCCAGGCGCTGAAGGGCGGCGGGGCCGCCATCGCGCTCGACGACATCGAGATCTCCATCCTGCGCTCCCTGGCGGTCCAGCTGCTGGAGCTGATCGGCCCCGGGGCGGCGGAGCCGGCCGAGGACGCCGACCCGCTGGCCGCACTGTTCGCCGAGGGCCCCTCCGAGCCCCCGTCCGACCCGGCCCTGGCCCGGCTCTTCCCCGACGCCTACGGGGCTCCCGACGGCGCCGGTGAGGCGGGCGTGGACCCGGCGGAGCTGACGGCCCGCTCGGCGGAGTTCCGCCGCTTCACCGAGAACGACCTGCGCGCCCGCAAGCGGGAGGACGCGCTGGCCGTCGTACGCAGCCTGGACGGGCTCACCCCGGACGCCGACGAGGTGGCGGTGCTGGAGCTGACCGGCGAGCAGCCGCTGCGCTGGCTCGGCGCCCTCAACGACCTGCGGCTGACCATCGCGGCCCGGCTCGACATCACCGAGGACGACGAGAGCGCGGTGCTCTTCCGGCTGCCGGACGACGATCCGCGCAAGCCGATGGTGATGGCGTACCTGTGGCTCGGAGGCCTCCAGGAGACGCTCATCGAGACCCTCTGAGACGAACACCGTTCGCTCAGCGGACGCTCAAATCCGGATAACGATCAGATCACCGCCATGCGGTGATCTGATGCGTTTCAGGACCTATGTCCCCAATTTCTGGTGTCCCACGTCACATTTCCCTGCCTCGCCCACCCATAAGCACGTGATAAATCTTCACGACCGCCGACGGGACGCCACCCATGTCCCCCTGCTGCTTGAACCGGCGGACCGCCGGCGTGCAACTCCATCCGTATCCGGGGGGATCGAGGACCGGACCGCTGCCTGTCGAAGGCGCGGCCCGGCGTGGAGAAAGGCTCACCAGACATGACCTCTGTGCAGGTCGAGCAGCACGACAGGACGCCCGCGGAGGGCGGCCAGGGCGAGGGCGGCGAGGGTTACCACCGCACTCTCGGTGCCCGCCAGATCCAGATGATCGCGATCGGCGGAGCCATCGGCACCGGCCTCTTCCTGGGCGCGGGCAAGGCGATCTCCAAGGCCGGCCCCAGCCTGATCCTGGCCTACGCCATCGCGGGCCTGGTCATCTTCTTCATCATGCGGGCCCTGGGCGAGCTGCTCATGTACCGCCCCGTCGCCGGTTCCTTCTCGGACTACGCCCGCGAGTTCCTGGGCCCGTTCTGGGGATACGTGACCGGCTGGACGTACTGGCTGTTCTGGGTGGTCACCGGCATCACCGAGGTCACGGCGGCCGCGCAGTACATGGCGTACTGGACCCATGACAGCTTCCCGCAATGGGCGTACGCGCTGATCTTCACGGTCATCCTCTACGGCGCCAACCTGATCTCCGTGAAGCTCTTCGGTGAGCTGGAGTTCTGGTTCTCCATGGTCAAGGTCACCGCCATCGTCGGCATGATCCTGATCTGCGCCGGCATCCTCACCATCGGCTTCTCCGACGCGGCCGACACCGCCACAGTCAGCAACCTGTGGAACGACGGCGGCTTCTTCCCCAAGGGCATCGGCGGCACGCTGATGACCCTGCAGATCGTGATGTTCGCCTTCCTCGCGGTCGAGCTGGTCGGCGTCACCGCCGGCGAGTCCAAGGACCCCCAGAAGACGCTGCCCAAGGCCATCAACACCGTGCCGTGGCGCATCGCCGTCTTCTACGTCGGCGCGCTGATCATGATCCTGTCGGTCGTCCCGTGGACGCACTTCCAGCCGGGCGTCTCGCCCTTCGTGGCCGCCTTCGAGCGCATGGGCCTCGGCGTCGGCGCCGCCATCGTCAACTTCGTGGTGCTGACCGCGGCCCTGTCCTCCTGCAACTCGGGCATGTACTCCACCGGCCGCATGCTGCGCGACCTCGCGCTCAACGGCCAGGGCCCGAAGATCTTCACCAGGCTGACCAAGAGCGGCACCCCGCTGATCGGCACCACCTTCTCGGCCTCGCTGATGCTGGTGGGCGTCTGGATCAACTACGTCGCCCCGGGCAAGGCCTTCGACTACGTCGTCTCCTTCGCCACCATCTCGGGCATGTGGGCCTGGATCATGATCCTGGTCTGCCAGATCCGCTACCGCGCCAAGGCCGACCGCGGCGAGCTGCCGCAGTCCACCTTCCGGGCCCCCGGCGCCCCGTGGACCAGCGTGTTCGCCCTCCTGTTCATCGGCATGGTCATCGTGATGATGGGCATCGACAAGGACGCCCGCGTCTCGCTCTACTGCGCGCCGCTGTGGGGTCTGCTGCTGGGCCTGACCTACCTGTTCTCCAAGCGCCGCGGCCAGGGCGGCGGCACCTCCGTGAAGGTCTCGCTGAGCGTGGACGTCTGACGCCACCGACCTCCTGTCCAGCATCCGGGCCCCCGCGTACCACTCCTCGGTACGCGGGGGCCCGTCTGCTTATCCTGTCGCTCATGCTGACCCTCACCCAGGCCCTGTACGACCAGATCGTCGAGCACGCCCGCCAGGACCACCCCGACGAGGCGTGCGGTGTCGTGGCCGGCCCGGCGGGCACCGACCGCCCCGAGCGCTTCATCCCGATGCTCAACGCGGCCCGCTCGCCCACGTTCTACGAGTTCGACTCGAAGGATCTGCTGAAGCTCTACCGCGAGCTGGACGACCGGGACGAGGATCCGGTGATCGTCTACCACTCGCACACCGCGACCGAGGCCTACCCCTCGCGCACGGACGTCACGTACGCGAACGAGCCCGGCGCGCACTACGTCCTGGTCTCCACGGCGGACAAGGACGGCCTCGGGGAGTTCCAGTTCCGCTCGTACCGGATCGTCGACGGCGTCATCACGGAAGAGGAAGTGCGGGTCGTCGAGGCCTACTGACCAGTATGTGAGCCGCGGCCGTCCACGATGCGGGATCACACTCCAAACGGGGGACCGGGAATCGTTAACATGACCGCATGGTTCCCCACGACGTGAGCATCGAGACGCCCGGCAGGCTGCTGCTCGTGGCGCGGCTGCACGTCGACCTGTGCCGCCTCGCCAGCGCCATCTGTCCCGCTGCCTGAGCCCCACAGCGCACCACAGCCCCTCTCGCGCGGGGGCGCACAAGAACCGCGCGGTTCACGCTCTCACGCCCCTTCACGACACTGGAGCCAGCCATGGCCATCGAGGTCCGCATCCCCACCATCCTCCGCACCTACACCGACGGCGAGAAGGCCGTCTCCGGTGAGGGCGCCACCCTGGCCGACCTGTTCTCGGACCTGGAGACGCGGCACAAGGGCATCCAGGAGCGCATCGTCGACGGCGGCCAGCTGCGCCGCTTCGTGAACGTCTACCTGAACGACGAGGACGTCCGCTTCCTGGACGGCATCTCCACCGAGCTCAAGGACGGCGACAACGTCACCATCCTCCCGGCCGTGGCCGGCGGCGCTGTCTGATGCGTTACGACTCCCCACTGGCCGCGGTCGGCAACACGCCGCTGGTCCGGCTGCCCCGGCTGTCGCCCTCCGACGACGTGCGCATCTGGGCGAAGCTGGAGGACCGCAACCCCACCGGCTCGATCAAGGACCGCCCCGCGCTCCACATGGTCGAGCAGGCGGAGAAGGACGGCCGGCTCCGACCGGGCTGCACGATCCTGGAGCCCACCTCGGGCAACACCGGCATCTCGCTCGCGATGGCGGCCAAGCTCAAGGGCTACCGCATCGTCTGCGTCATGCCGGAGAACACCAGCCAGGAGCGGCGCGACCTGCTGGCCATGTGGGGAGCCGAGATCATCTCGTCGCCGGCCGCCGGCGGCTCGAACACCGCGGTCCGGGTGGCCAAGGAACTGGCGGCGGAGCACCCGGACTGGGTGATGCTCTACCAGTACGGGAACCCGGACAACGCGGGTGCCCACTACGCCACGACCGGCCCGGAGATCCTCGCGGACCTCCCCTCCATCACCCACTTCGTGGCGGGCCTGGGCACGACCGGCACCCTGATGGGCGTCGGCCGCTACCTGCGCGAACACGTCGAAGGCATCAAGATCGTCGCGGCCGAGCCGCGCTACGACGACCTGGTCTACGGCCTGCGCAACCTGGACGAGGGCTTCGTCCCCGAGCTCTACGACGCCTCCGTCCTCACGACCCGCTTCTCGGTGGGCTCGGCGGACGCGGTCACCCGCACCCGCGAGCTCCTCCAGCAGGAGGGCATCTTCGCGGGCGTCTCCACCGGAGCCGCCCTGCACGCGGCGATCGGCGTCGGCCGCAAGGCGGTGGCCGCGGGCGAGTCGGCGGACATCGTCTTCGTCGTCGCGGACGGCGGCTGGAAGTACCTCTCGACGGGCGTCTACACGGCGGCCACCACGGAGGAAGCCATCGAGGTCCTCCAGGGCCAGCTCTGGGCGTAGCCCCTTCGGGGTTGCAAGATCCAGCCCCGCCGGCGTTTGAGGCGCGGGGTCCGGGGCGGAGCCCCGGGAAACGGTGAAAGGGCGGGGCGGGGACCAGCACGCGCAGCGGCACCCGCACCCGCCCGCTCCGCCCAAGCCCTAGCCCAGCAGCTCCGCGAGCACCGCGGCATGGCTGGACGCCGGGTCCTTGACCGCGGTCAGCAGCGTGACCGGCCCCGCCGCCACCAGGCCCCGCAGCCGGTCCAGCTCCGCCACCGCCTCCGGCCCGGCCAGCTCCGCCTCGTAGCGCCGCCGGAACTCCCCGGCGGAGCCGCCCGCGTGGAACCACTTGCGCAGCTCCGCCGACGGCGTGACGGCCTTCGGCCACTCGTCCACCCCCGCCGCCGCCTTCGCCAGCCCGCGCGGCCAGAGCCGGTCCACGAGGACCCGTACCCCGTCCGCCCCCGGCTCCGGCGGGTCGTACACGCGCCGCAGTCGCACCACCGGCGTCACAGGTCACCACCTCCGAGCCCCTTGACCTCGTCCCACACCGCCGGATCCAGCATGCCCAGCCGCTTGCGGAACTCCCACAGCGACACCTCCGCCGGCCGGTCCGCCTCCAGAAAACCGGCCCGGCCCTGCGCCCCCACCGTCCCCGGGGGCAGCGGGATCACCCCGGCCCGCCGGTCGTCGTACTTCCCGGTGATCCACGCGACCCGCGCCCGGTGGGTCCGTACCGGCCCCACCGCCAGCACCAGACAGGTCCGCCCGTCCGCCAGGCACCACAGCTCGCCCGGTCTCGGCCGGGGCTCCGGGCCGGTCCCGTGCGGCGGCGGGGGACGGCTGGGAAGCCCCAGCCGTTTCCCCGCGACCAGCATCACCAGTGCCAGGGCCACGACCGCGGCCACGGCGGGCCACCAGGACGTGTCCATGCTTCGACCGTAGCCGCGCGGGAACGCCCCGGCACGGCAACGCCAGTGCCCACCGTCGCTCCCCCGGGTGACAGCGCAGGTGATTCCCCCCACAACGGCCCGCCGCGGAGGAGCGACCGGACGTTTCGCGCCTTACGCTCGACGCACGCACGGCCCGCATTCCGTCCACGGACCGTCCACGGAGGTTCACGCTCCATGAAGCTCACCGTCGTCGGCTGCTCGGGTTCGTTCCCGTCCGCGGAATCGGCCTGTTCGAGCTACCTCGTCGAGGCCGACGGCTTCCGGCTGCTCCTCGACATGGGCAACGGCGCCCTCGGAGATCTCCAGCGCTACTGCGGTCTCTACGACCTCGACGCGATCTTCCTGAGCCATCTGCACGCCGACCACTGCATCGACATGTGCGGCTACTTCGTCGCCCGCTACTACCGGCACGAGGGCGGCCGCTGCGGCACCATCCCCGTCTACGGCCCCGAGGGCACCGAGAAGCGCCTGACGGCGGCCTACGAGGACGTCCCCGACGAGCGTTCCATGAGCGAGGTCTTCGACTTCCGCACCCTGAAGTCCGGCACCTTCGAGATCGGCCCCTTCCAGGTCCGCACCGAGCGGGTCTCCCACCCGGTCGAGGCGTACGGCATCCGCGTCGAGCACGGCGGCCGCTCGCTCACGTACTCCGGCGACACCGGCGTCTGCCCCGAGCTGGGGCTGCTCGCCGAGGGCACCGACCTCTTCCTCTGCGAGGCCTCCTTCACGCACGGCAAGGAGGACATCCCGGACCTCCACCTCAACGGCCGCGAGGCCGGCGAGTACGCGCGCGGCGGCCAGGTCGGCCGTCTCGTCCTCACCCACATCCCGCCGTGGACGGACGCCGCCCAGAACCTCGCCGACGCCCGCGCGGTCTACGAAGGCCCGGTCGACCTGGCGTACGCGGGCGCGGTCTACGAGCTCTGAGGCCCGTCCGGCGAGGTCTGCGTGCTCTGAGGCCCGTCCGGCGAGGTCCGCGACACCGCCACAGCACTAGGAGCGGGCCCGGCGGCCGCCGAGGGCCATCCGGTTCCAGGTGTGGCGCCGGCCCCGGATCGCCACCGAGTACGCGTACATCACCTCCGGGTCGCACATCCCCGGAATCCAGGAGTCCCCGAAGTGGTGGGCGTCGAAGCCCGCTTCCTTGGCGTTCAGCGCGAGCTGGGGCACCACGTTCGCGTGGCTGCCCTCCTGGCTGGTGCCGATGGCGCCCATCACGATCGCGCCCGCGTCCTGCACCGCCGCCACCGCCGCTGCGGCCAGCTCCCGCGTCACCCCCGGCAGGGTCCCGGGCAGCGGCATCACGACGCCGTCCGCGCCCGCGTCCACCAGCGCCGTCAGCCGCGCGGTGGTCACCCGCTCCGGATGCCCGGCGTGGTGCATCTTCCCCGACCACAGCGCCGCTTCGTCGCCCAGGCCCTCGCGCAGTTCCCCGGTGACCCGCGCCATCGCCTCGTACGAGCCGCCCGTGCCCGGGTTCGCCGTGATGCACAGCATCGCCGCGCCCATGCCGACCAGGCGCTTGGCGTACTCCGGCTTCGCCCGGCGGACCTCGGGTACGTCACCGGGCTCCAGGTTGACGCCGACGGGCCGCCCGATCACCTGGGCCAGCTCCGTGAACGAGGTGAACTCGCCCAGCCCGGGCAGCCGCAGCCGCTCGCCGTCCCAGGCCCGTTCGATGAGGTTCAGTACGACGATGTCCGCGCCGAAGGCGGCGACGAGCTCGGCGTTGTGCACTCCGCGGCCGTCCGGGTGCGGGGACATGGCGGCGCGTTCGGCGAAGACCTCGGCGACCACGGTCCGCCCCTCGGCGGCGGCGACGGCCCGGGTCAGGGCCCGGCCGCGCAGGGCGGCGAGCTGGTCACGGTCGAGGTCGAGGATGCGCTGTTCCGTCATGGTTCCAACCTAAAGAACGCGGAAAGACCGAAGCCCCGCCTTTCGTAGGGAAAGGCGGGGACTTCGGTCCTGATGACGGCGGGTGCTGAGACCTACTTGGCCTCGGCCTTCGCCAGCTCGGCGAGCTCCTCGTCGGACTCGCGGCCCGGCGTGGGGAGGTTGAACTTGGTGATCGCGAAGCGGAAGACGACGTAGTAGACCACCGCGAAGCAGAGGCCGACACCGGCCAGGCCCCACGGGTTGTTGGCGATGCCCAGGTTCAGCAGGAAGTCGACCGCGCCGGCGGAGAAGCCGAAGCCGTCGCGCATCCCCAGCGCCCAGGTCAGGGCCAGCGAGACACCGGTCAGCACCGCGTGGATCGCGTAGAGCACCGGGGCGATGAACATGAAGGTGAACTCGATCGGCTCGGTCACACCGGTGACGAACGCGGTGAGCGCGAGGGAGAACATCATGCCGCCGACGACCTTGCGGCGCTCGGGGCGGGCGCAGTGGACGATCGCGAGGCAGGCCGCCGGAAGGGCGAACATCATGATCGGGAAGAAGCCGGTCATGAACTGTCCGGCGCTCGGGTCACCGGCGAGGAAGCGGGCGATGTCGCCGTGGACGGCACCGTTGGCGGTGTCGAAGGAACCGGCCTGGAACCACGGGAAGGAGTTCAGCAGGTGGTGCATGCCGATCGGGATCAGCGCGCGGTTGGCGACACCGAAGATGCCCGCGCCGACGGCGCCGGAACCGGTGAGCCACTCACCGAAGTTGTGCAGACCCGTGCCGAGGACCGGCCAGATCAGACCGAAGACGACACCGGTGAGCAGACCCGCGAAGGCCGAGAGGATCGGGACGAGGCGGCGGCCGCCGAAGAAGCCCGCCCAGTCCGGAAGCTTGGTCCGGTAGAACTTCTGGTACAGCAGGGCCGTGATGACACCCATCACGACACCGCCGAGCACACCGGCGTTGACCGCGGCGTCCACCATGACGATCTTGTCGCCGACAACCGTGGCCTTCTGCGGCAGGTTGCTGTCCGTGAAGGTGGCGAGCACCTTCTGGAAGACCAGGTAGCCGGTGACGGCGGCCAGGGCCGTGGAACCGTCCGACTTCTTCGCGAAGCCGATCGCGATGCCGACGGCGAACAGCAGCGCCATGTTGTCGAGGATCGCGCCACCGCCGGCGGCCATGTAGCCGGCGATCTTGAGGACGAAGGTCGGGAAGACGTCCTTGTCGCCGAGCATGTCGTCCGCACCCAGGCGGAGCAGGAGAGCGCCGGCGGGCAGTACCGCGACGGGGAGCATGAGGCTCCGGCCGATGCGCTGCATGACGGCCATCACGCCAGCGCCCTTCTTCTTCTGGGCTGCCGGGGCAGCGCTAGCCGTCGTCACAACTTCCTCCAGTGGGCAAGGCGCCGCCAGGGCGAGCCGGGGGACGGCGGCGTCTCGAAAAAGGGGGGTACGCGAGCGCAGACGGGCCCGCGTGGTCTACACCAATATCTGGTGTAGACCAGTTGTAACACGGTGAGGGATAGATAAGGAACCTTCGATTTCCTGTGGTCTACGCCACACGGCACCCGGAGTCGTGGAACGCCCGGGCCGCCGGACCTCCGGACATGGCCAAAGCCCCCGGATCCAAAGATCCGAGGGCCTGGGGGAGGGGCCGAAGGGCCGGACGGCGACCGGCCGCGGACTCCCTCGTCTACGCCTTGAGGTTCTCCTTCTGCATCTCCTCGATCTCCTCGTCCGACTCCCGCCCCGGCGTCGGGATGTCGAACTTCGTGATGGCGAAGCGGAAGACCGCGTAGTAGACGAGGGCGAAGGCCAGGCCGATCGGAATGATCATCCAGGGCTTGGTCGCCAGGCTCCAGTTGATGACGTAGTCGATCAGCCCCGCCGAGAAGCTGAAGCCGTCGTGCACGCCCAGGGCCCAGGTCACCGCCATCGAGACACCCGTCAGCACCGCGTGCACCACGTACAGCGCCGGCGCCACGAAGAGGAACGAGTACTCCAGCGGCTCGGTGATGCCCGTGACGAACGAGGTCAGGGCGACCGACAGCATCAGACCGCCGACCTCCTTGCGCCGCGCCGGCTTCGCGCAGTGCGTGATCGCCAGCGCCGCCGCCGGGAGGGCGAACATCATGATGGGGAAGAAGCCGGAGAGGAACTGCCCCGCGTCCGGGTCGCCCCCCAGGAACATCGGGATGTCACCGTGCACGACCTGGCCGTCCGGCCTGGTGAAGCTGCCGAACTGGAACCACACCGGCACGTTCAGGAACTGGTGCAGACCGATCACCAGCAGCGCGCGGTTCGCGACGCCGAAGATGCCCGCACCCCAGGCACCCAGGCCCACCAGCCAGTCGGAGAAGGCCTCCAGCGCGTCACCGATCGGCGGCCAGATCCACAGGCACAGGACCGCGAAGGCGATCGCGACGAAGGTCATGATGATCGGGACCAGCCGGCGGCCGTTGAAGAAGCCGAGCCAGTCCACCAGCTTGACCCGGTGGTAGCGCTGCCAGAACCAGGCCGCCAGCAGGCCCATGACGATGCCGCCGAAGACCCCCGGATTCTGAAAGGTGTACTCGGCGAAGGTGTTCTCGGGCCCCAGGCAGCCGCCCCCGATGTCCTCGGTCCCCGGCGGGCAGGCCTTGGGGAAGGCGCGCAGCACGCTCCGGTAGACGAGGAAGCCGACCACCGCCGCCAGCGCCGTCGAGCCGTCCGCCTTCTTGGCCATGCCGATCGCGACGCCGACGCAGAAGAGCAGGGGCAGGCCGAGGTCCGCGTTCAGCAGCGCCCCGCCCGCGGACGCCATGACCTTGGCGACGTCGGTCCAGCCGAGGCCGTCCTTGCCGAAGACGTCGTTCTGGCCGAGCCGGTTCAAGATGCCCGCCGCGGGCAGGACGGCGATGGGCAGCTGAAGGCTCCGTCCCATCTTCTGCAGCCCCTGGAACAAGCCGTTCCACCACTTCGGCTGCGGCGCTGCAGCGGCGCTGCTCGCACTCATCGGCGTCCTCCCTGACCGGCCCGTTTTTGGCAGTTGCGACACGTACGGCACACTGGTGTAGACCAGTTGTGGGCAGGTTGCCGCTGATCGTCATCATTCGATAGATGCCGGTCACGCGCTCGCGTAGCAGGGCCAACCGTGCGTTACCGTGACGATGCGGACCGCGTACGAGGGCACCGCACGCACCGGCCGCCGAGACTCGTTCTTCGTAACACTCAGGGAGAAACACATGGCCACCAAGGCTGAGAAGATCGTCGCCGGGCTCGGCGGTATCGAGAACATCGAAGAGGTCGAGGGCTGCATCACCCGCCTGCGCACCGAGGTCGTCAACCCCGACCTGGTCGACGAGGCCGCACTCAAGGCCGCCGGCGCCCACGGCGTCGTCAAGATGGGCACCGCGATCCAGGTCGTCATCGGCACCGACGCCGACCCGATCGCCGCCGACATCGAAGACATGATGTGATCCGGGCTTCCTGACCGGACCCCCAGAACCCAGAACCACCCCGGTACCACCCCAGCACCACCCTGGTACCGCCCCGGACCCACCTCCGGGACCCCCGCAGACCCCGTCCCGGACCCACCCGGACGGGGTCTCCGCACGGGGACACAGGGCCGGGCCCGCAGGGACTAGGCTCACAGCCATGTCTCGCATCGACGGCCGCACGCCCGAACAGCTCCGCCCGGTCACCATCGAACGCGGATGGAGCAAGCACGCCGAGGGCTCCGTCCTCATCTCCTTCGGAGACACCAAGGTCTTCTGCACCGCCTCCTTCACCGAAGGCGTCCCGCGCTGGCGCAAGGGCAGCGGCGAAGGCTGGGTCACCTCCGAGTACTCGATGCTGCCCCGCTCCACCAACACCCGCGGCGACCGCGAATCCGTCCGCGGCAAGATCGGCGGCCGCACCCACGAGATCTCCCGCCTCATCGGCCGCTCGCTGCGCGCCGTCATCGACTACAAGGCCCTCGGCGAGAACACCATCGTCCTGGACTGCGACGTCCTCCAGGCCGACGGCGGCACCCGTACCGCCGCCATCACCGGCGCCTACGTCGCCCTCGCCGACGCCGTCGCCTGGGGCCAGCAGAAGAAGCTCATCAAGGCCGGACGCAAGCCCCTGACCGGCACCGTCGCCGCCGTCAGCGTCGGCATCGTCGACGGCGTCCCGCTCCTCGACCTCTGCTACGAGGAGGACGTGCGCGCCGAGACCGACATGAACGTGGTCTGCACCGGCGACGGCCGCTTCGTCGAGGTCCAGGGCACCGCCGAGGGCGAGCCCTTCGACCGCAAGGAACTCAACGCCCTCCTCGACCTCGCGGCCGGCGGCTGCGCGGACCTGGAAGCCATCCAGCTGGGCGCGCTCGAACTGTAGGACCCGCGGCAACCGCCGGGCCCCGCCCGGCGTCTACGCAGATACGGGCGCACGGTGTCACAGCCGCGCGCTCGTCCACGCATCCGAGTTCCTGGGGGACCCGAAGTGAAGCCGAACAAGCCGAAGCACCGCATCGCCGCCGTGGCCCTCGCCGCGGCCCTGGCCATACCCGCCCTCACCGCGTGCGATGCGATCTCCACGGCCATGGACTGCGCGAACACCGCGGTCGCCATCACGGATGGCGCGAACGACCTCCAGCAGGCGGTCTCCCAGGCCGGCAACAGCCCGCAGGACGCCCAGAACGCGCTCGACCAGATCGAGACGAACCTCAAGAAGATCGGCGACCAGACGGACAACGCCGACCTGGGCAAGGCCATCGACTCGATGAACACGGCTGTCAAGAACGTCCGTACCGCCATCGAGGGCGGCGACGCGACCCCGGACATCCAGCCCGTCGCCGACGCGGCGAGCGAGATCTCCAAGGTCTGCACCCCGGGCTGACCCGGTCGTGGGACCGGGCCCGCCGGCCGGAAATAATGGGGGCATGACCTCCACGCCCAGCCGCCTGATCCTGGCCACCCGCAACGCGGGCAAGGTCGCCGAGCTCCACGCCATCCTCTCCGACGCCGGCCTGCCGCACGAGCTGGTCGGCGCGGACGCGTACCCGGAGATCCCCGACGTCAAGGAAACCGGCGTCACCTTCGCCGAGAACGCCCTCCTCAAGGCCCACGCCCTGGCCCAGGCCACCGGCCTCCCGGCCGTTGCCGACGACTCCGGCCTGTGCGTGGACGTCCTGGGCGGCGCCCCCGGCATCTTCTCGGCCCGCTGGGCGGGCACCCACGGCGACGACGCCGCGAACCTGGCGCTCCTGCTGGCCCAGCTCGGCGACATCTCCGACGAGCACCGCGGCGCGCACTTCTTCTGCGCGGCGGCCCTGGCCCTGCCGGACGGCACCGAACGCGTCGTGGAGGGCCGCCTCCTGGGCACCCTGCGCCACACCCCGTCGGGCACGGGCGGCTTCGGCTACGACCCGGTCCTCCAGCCCCTCGGCGAGTCCCGCACCTGCGCGGAACTCACCCCGGCGGAGAAGAACGCCATCTCCCACCGCGGCCAGGCCTTCCGTGCCCTGGTCCCGGTGGTCCGGGAGCTGTTGGGCTGAGCCCGCGCAGACGAACGGCCTGTGAATCAATCCTTCGATTCACAGGCCGTTATGGTGCGGCGGAAGGGATTCGAACCCTCAAGCCGTTTCACGGGCCACAGATCCTAAGTCTGCTGCGTCGCCGTTGCGCCACCGCCGCTAGCCGCCTGTCATGATAGCGGCAGGCGGCTGTGGCTGGTCGAGCAAGATCAGTGAGAGGGCTCGCTGCGACCTCCTCGGCACCAGGTGCTCGTTATCGCATGGCAGTTGGGGCACAGCAGCCTCAGGTTCCCCGGCGGTTGTCGCGCCAGTCGCCGTTGATGTGGTCGACCTCCAAGGGGAGGGGCTCCCCCATCCAGACGGCGTCTATGCCGCAATCGGCGCAACGCTCCTCGATACCGAGATCAAGCAGCGCGCGCCGGAGCGTCGTGCTCGGAGTGCGTCTGGCATGAGGCGTGCGATCCTCGCGGAGGATCTCGTCCGCCGTACGCCGTCGATTGTTGTCCCGCATCCGGTCCTTCCGGGACGGACCGGTGAAGTGCGTGGTGTCGATGCCCAGCACGCGAACCCGGCGGCTGATATGGGTGTGATTCCCGCCCACCGCGTCGAGCCCCAGGCGCCGCAGGACCTCGTACATGTTGCTGGAGGCACTGACCGCCTCCTCCAGAACCGCGCGGGTCCATCGGTTGCCGTCCCGCTCGAAGTGGGAGATGTCCACGCCCAGCTTCCGCATGCGGTCGTGCAGATAGCGCCGGGAGCCACCCTTCGGGTCCACCCCCAGTTTCAGCAGCGCCTCGGTCAGCGTGCGAGAGCCCTCCGCCGCCTCCGCGAGTCGTTCCCTCGTGTACGGGCTGATCGGCATCCTCGCCCCCTCCGTTCCCGGCCGCGTGTGCGGCGCTCGTACGGAGTAACGGGCCGATAGTCGGACGGTTACGGCTGGTTTCGTCCGATAAGCGGAGCGGCCCGCACCGGATGGGTGCGGGCCGCTGCGGCGGGGAGGGGTGGGTCAGATGCCCAGGTCCTTGATGATCTTGGCTACGTGGCCCGTGGCCTTGACGTTGTAGAAGGCGTGCTCGACCTTGCCCTCCTCGTCGACGACCACCGTCGAGCGGATGACCCCGGTCACCGTCTTGCCGTACAGCTTCTTCTCGCCGTACGCGCCGTAGGCGGTCAGGGTCTCCTTCTCCGGGTCGCTGACCAGGGTGACCTTCAGGTGCTCCTTCTCGCGGAACTTCGCGAGCTTCTCCGGCTTGTCCGGGGAGACGCCGATGACGTCGTAGCCGGCCGTCGCCAGGACGTCCAGGTTGTCCGTGAAATCGCAGGCCTGCTTGGTGCAGCCCGGCGTCATCGCGGTCGGGTAGAAGTAGACGATCACCTTTCGGCCCTTGTGGTCGGCGAGCGAGACCTTGTTGCCGTCCGCGTCGGGCAGGGTGAAGGCGGGGGCGGTGTCGCCCGGCTGAAGTCGGTCGCTCATCTCAACAGTCTCCTCGGGAGGGCATCGTTATCCCACGAGACTAAGCTGACAGCCTGTTCATGGGGCACTACGCCCCACAGACCACGACGACGGAGGCAGCGCGGTGCCGGAAGCCAGGACCCCCGCACAGATCGAGGCGGACATCGTCCGCCGCCGTGAGCAGCTCGCCGAGACTCTCGACGAGATCGGTGTGCGCATGCACCCGAAGACGATCATGGGGGACGCGAAGGCCAGGGTTGCCTCGACGGTCGACCACACCGCCGGGCGCGCCTTCGTCGCGGTGAACCGCCTCGTGACGGACGTGAAGGGCGGCCTGCGGCACGAGGACGGGGCTCCGCGGGTCGAGCGGATCGTGCCCGTGGCGCTGGTCGCGGCGGGTGTGCTCGGGCTGCTGGTGCTGTCGGCGCGCCGCAAGCGGTGACGACCCTGCGGCGTACGGGGCGTGCGGGTGCGGGTAGGTTCGGGGCGTGAGCGAGAACACCACCCACGACAAACTGCCCATCCGCATGCTGCACGACCGCGTGCTCGTGAAGTCCGACCTGCCCGAGGGCGAGCGGCGCTCGGGCGGCGGCATCCTGATCCCGGCGACGGCCGCGGTGGGCAAGCGGCTGGCCTGGGCCGAGGTGGTCGCGGTCGGGCAGAACGTACGGTCGGTCGAGCCCGGTGACCGGGTGCTGTACGACCCGGAGGACCGGGCCGAGGTCGAGGTGCGGGGTGCGACGTACGTGCTGATGCGCGAGCGGGATCTGCACGCCGTGGCCGCGGAGCGGCTGGAGGGGTCGAAGGACTCCACCGGGCTGTACCTCTGACCATGTGAGCTGAGGCGGCTGGTTCAGCTGAGCCGGCTCCGTGTGAGCTGATGCGGGTGAAGGGCTGGTGGCCGAGGTCACCAGCCCTTTTCTGCGCCCTTTGCTACCGTGGGGAGGAACCCCCGACGAGACGCGCCGTACCGGGTTGACGACAAGACGACGCACCCCGTTCCGCTCTCGTTCCGGAGGTGCCTGTCATGGCCTGGGTTCTGCTGCTCGTCGCTGGTCTGCTCGAAGTCGGCTGGTCGATCGGCATGAAGTTCACCGAGGGATTCACCCGCCTGTGGCCCAGCGTGTTCACGGGCGCCGGGATCGTCGCGAGCATGCTGCTGCTGTCCTACGCGGCGAAGACCCTGCCGATCGGTACGGCGTACGGGGTGTGGGTGGGCATCGGCGCCGCGGGTGCGGCGGTGCTCGGTATGGCGGTGCTGGGTGAGCCCGTCACCGCCGCCCGGATCTTCTTCATCTGTCTGCTGCTGGTCGCCGTGGTGGGGCTGAAGGCGACCTCAGGTCACTGACCTGGCTCCGGCCGGTGACCTGGCTCCTGTCACCGGCGGACCCTTATTCCAGGAACGCCGACGGCGGGCGCAGGCCTTCCGTGGCGCCGCCGTCCGTGCCGGGGGTGCCGGTGGTGGTGCCGCCCTGGTTGCCCTGGCTGGCTCCGCCGTCGGTCTGGCCGCCGTTCGTCTGGCCGCCGTTGTCCTGTCCTCCCTGGGTCTGGCCGCCGTTGTCCTGGCCGCCGTTGTCCTGTCCTCCCTGGGTCTGGCCCCCGTTGTCCTGCCCGCCGTTGTCCTGCCCGCCCGTCGGCGGGGTGGGCCGCACCGGCGGGCTCGGGCGTCCCGGGGGTGTCGGCGGGCGTTCGCCGGGGGTCTCCTCGGGGGAGTCGGAGGGGGACGTGGGCGGGGGTGGGGGCTGGGCCGCGCCCGGCTGGAGTTCGAGTTCGAAGTCGAGGGGATCGCTGCCCTCCAGGGCGGCCTTGGTGTAGGCGGCCCAGATCCGGGCCGGGTAGCCGCCACCGCCGATGCGGGACTCGCCCAGGGCGTTGTACAGCGACTGGAGGGTTCCGGTGTCCGGGTCCTGGCCCATCATCGCGACGACGGTGACCAGGTCCGGGGTGTAGGCCGCGAACCAGGCCGAGCGGTCCAGTTCCCCGGTGCCGGTCTTGCCCGCGGCCGGGCGGCCGGCGGCGAGGGCTGCCGTACCCGTGCCGTTGTCGACGACGCTGACCAGCATGGACGTGGTGGTGTCGGCGGCTTCGCGGGAAACGGCCTGGACCGGGTCGCGGTCGGGCAGGGCGATCGTGTCGTCGCCCTTGGCGATCTTCTCCAGGAAGGTGTAGGGGGTGCGGCGGCCGTGGTCGGCGAGGGTCGCGTAGGCCTGGGTCATGTCGAGGACGCTGGCCTGCATGGTGCCCAGTGCCATGGCCGGTCCGGCGTCGAAGTTCGGGGTGCTCTCGGGGATGCCGAGGGCGACGGCGGTCTGTTTGACCTTCGCGGTGCCGACGTCGACCGCCATCTGTGCGTACACGGCGTTGACGGAGAGGTCGGTGGCGGTGTTGACGGTGATGTTCCCGTAGGAGACCTGGCCCTCGTTCTCCGGGTTGTAGCGGATCCGGCCGCCGACGACGGGGCGCTTGTTGTCGCCGTTGTACACGGTGTTGGGGGTGATCCGGCGGCCGTCCTGGGTGCGGGAGTCGTTCTCGACGGCGGCGGCGAAGACGAACGGCTTGAAGGTGGAGGCGACCTGGAAGTCGTGGCGGGTCGCGTTGTTCACGTACTGCCTGGTGTAGTCGATGCCGCCGTACATGGCGACGACCTTGCCGGTGGCGGGGTCGATGGAGACGCCGCCGGCCCGGACCAGCCGGTCGGCCTTGCGGGCGTCGGGGTCGAGTTTGCTGACGAGTTGTGCGTCGACGGCTTCGACGAAGTCGTTCTGGCGGGCCTTGTCGATGGTGGTGGTGATGCGGTAGCCGCCCTCGGCGAGGGTCTTGTCGTCGAGGATCTTGTGCTCGGTGATGTAGTCCTTGACCGCTTCCACGAGGTAACCGCGCTGTCCGGACAGTCCGGCGGCCGGCCGGACCTTGCCGGGCTCGGGGAACTGGGTGGCCGCGCGCTCGGCCGCCGTCAGCCACTGCTTCTTGACCATGCCGTCGAGTACGTAGTTCCAGCGGGCGAGGGCGCGGGGGCGGGCCTGGGGGTGGGACACGACGTCGAAGGCGCTGGGGGAGTTGAGGAGCGTGGCGAGGTAGGCGCCCTCGGCGGTGGTGAGTCTGCCGACGTCCTTGCCGTAGTAGGCCTGTGAGGCGGCCTGGATGCCGTAGGCGTTGCGGCCGAAGTAACTGGTGTTCAGGTAGCCCTCGAGGATGTAGGCCTTCGACTTCTCGCGACCGAGTTTGATCGCGATGAAGAACTCCTTGACCTTGCGGTTGATGGTCTGTTCCTGGCCCAGGTAGTAGTTCTTCACGTACTGCTGGGTGATGGTCGAGCCGGACTGGGTGCCCTTGCCCGTCGCGGTGTTCCACGCGGCGCGGAGCATCGCCTTGGGGTCCACCGCCCGTTCGGAGTGGAAGTCCCGGTCCTCGGCGGCGAGTACGGCCTCCTGGACGGTCCGGGGGATCTGGGAGAGCGGGACGTTGACGCGGTTGACCTCTCCGTCGCGGGCGAGCGGGGACCCGTCGGAGTAGAGGTAGACGTTCGACTGGGCGGTGGCGGCGGCGTTGGCCGGCGGGATCTCGACCAGCAGGTAACCGGCGACGAGGGCGCCGCCGATCAGCAGCGCGATCAGCAGCAGGCCGCCCAGGACCATGCGCCAGGTGGGGAAGAGGCGGCGCCAGCCGGTCCGCTTGCGGTTGCGGCGGGCCTTCCCGGCGGGTCCGGCGGCCGCCTGCGGGCGGGCCGGGGTCGGCGGCCGCTCACCGGGTGCGTCCGGGTCGCGAGGGGTCCAGCCCGGTGGGGGTGACTGGTCGCTCATCTCCAGGGCTCCTCGGCGCCGTGCGAAATATCCACTTCTGTACCTCATGTTGTCTACCCGATGACCGGCGATTCCGAGCCGGACGGGCGTAAATCGGTCGCGTGGATCGCCCCTCCGCACTAAGCTCGCGCGCTTTGGCCGAGGTGGGTACGACGTGGGAACGACCTGGGAAACGGAGGGGTGCGGTGGATCGCGGAGCGGCTCACGCAACGGGGTCCGGATCGGGCCTCGGTACGGGCCTCGGTACGGGTCTTGGCACGGCGCGCGGTCCGGCGCGCGGCCCGGGCCGGAGCAAGGCGGACGGAGCGCGTCTCTACCTGGCGGTCGCCGCGGGCGGATTCCGGCGCTACGCCACCTACGGAACGGCCACGCTGGCAGGGGTGTTCACCAACACCGTCTTCGGGTTCATCCTGGCCTGCACGTACGTGGCGCTGTGGGACGAGCGGCCCGGACTCGGCGGCTACGACCAGGCGCAGGCCCTGACCTTCGTATGGGTGAGCCAGTCGCTGCTCGCCGCCGGGGCGTTCATCGGGGGCGGCTTCCAGGAGGAGATGCAGGAGCGCATCCGGACCGGGGACATCGCCGTCGACCTGTACCGGCCCGCGGACCTCCAGATGTGGTGGCTCGCCGCCGATCTCGGGCGGGCGGGCTTCCAGTTGCTGGGGCGCGGGGTGGTGCCGCTGCTGGCGGGGGCGCTGGCCTTCCCGCTGGCGCTGCCCGTGGACCCGGTGCGCTGGCTGCTGTTCCTGGTGTCCGTCGTGCTCGGGCTCGTCATCAGTTTCGCCGTGCGCTACCTGTTGGGCCTGGCGGCCTTCTGGCTGATGGACGGGGCCGGGGTCAACCTGATGGCCACGGTCATCTCCATCTTCTTCTCCGGGGTGCTGCTGCCGCTGACCGTGTTCCCGGGCGCCTTCGGCGAGTTCGTGCGGCTGCTGCCCTGGGCGGCGATGCTCCAGGTTCCGATGGACGTGCTGCTGGGCAAGCACGCGGGGGCCGCGGGCGTGGCCCGGGCGCTGGGCTTCCAGCTGGCGTGGGCGTTCGTACTCCTGGGCGTGGGGCGGATGTTGCAGTCGGCGGCGACGCGGAAGGTCGTGGTGCAGGGTGGCTGAGGCCGTGGTGGAACGGGATCCCGGCCGCGGCCCCGCGGTCGCGGAGGCGCTGGGCGCACTGGACGTGCCGCGGCGCAGCCGGACGTGGGAGGGGGTGCGCGGCTACGGGCTGATCGCGGCGATGTGGATCCGGTCGACGATGACGTACCGGACGTCGTTCTTCCTCGCGACCTTCGGGAACGCGGCGATCACCCTGCTCGACTTCGTCGGCATCTACATCATGTTCTCGCACGTGGACGCCCTCGGCGGATTCACGCTGCCCGAGATCGCCCTGCTGTACGGGTCCTGCTCGGCCTCCCTGGGCCTGGCGGACCTGGTCATGGGCAATACCGACCGGGTCGGCCAGCGGATCGGGGACGGCTCGCTCGACACCATGCTGGTGCGCCCGGTCCCCGTGCTCGCCCAGGTCGCGGCCGACCGGTTCGCGCTGCGCCGGCTGGGACGGATCGGGCAGGGGCTGGGGGTGCTGGGCTGGGCGCTGGTGGTGCTGGACGTGGAGTGGACGCCGGGGCGGATCATGCTGGTGCCCGTGATGGTCGTGGCCGGGGCGGCGATCTTCTCGGCGGTGCTGGTGGCCGGCGCGGCCTTCCAGTTCGTGGCCGGGGACGCGGCGGAGGTGCAGAACGCCTTCACGTACGGCGGCTGCACGATGCTCCAGTACCCGCCGACGGTGTTCGCGAAGGACCTGCTGCGCGGGGTGACCTTCGTCGTGCCGCTGGCCTTCGTCAACTGGCTGCCCGCCCTGTACGTCCTGGGGCGGCCCGATCCGCTGGGGCTGCCCGGGTGGGTCGCGTACACGAGCCCGCTGGTCGCCTTCCTGGCCTTCCTGCCCGCGTCGCTGGCGTGGCGCGCGGGTGTCCGTTCGTACCGAAGCACGGGGAGCTGACCGTAGATGGCAGAGGCACTGATCGCGCTGGACCAGGTCGAGAAGGTCTTCGACGTACGCCGCCGGGTGGGCCTGATGCGCCGGGAGAAACGCCAGGTCAGGGCGGTGGACGGGATCAGCTTCGAGGTCGCGCGGGGCGAGATGGTCGGCTACATCGGGCCCAACGGCGCCGGGAAGTCGACCACGATCAAGATGCTGACCGGCATCCTCACCCCGAGCGGCGGCCGGCTGCGGGTCGCCGGCATCGACCCGGCGCGCGAGCGGATGCGCCTCGCGCACCGGATCGGGGTGGTGTTCGGGCAGCGCACCACGCTGTGGTGGGACCTGCCGCTGAAGGACTCCTACGGGCTGATGCGGCGGATGTACCGGATCCCGGCGGAGCGGTTCGCGCGGAACATGGAGCGCTGCGTGGAGCGGCTGGACCTGGCCGAGCTGCTGGACGTACCGGTGCGCCAGTTGTCGCTGGGCCAGCGGATGCGGGGGGACATCGCGGCGGCGCTGCTGCACGATCCGGACGTGCTGTACCTGGACGAGCCGACGATCGGGCTCGACGTGGTGAGCAAGGCGAAGGTACGGGGCTTCCTGCGGCAGCTGAACGAGGAGCTCGGCACGACGGTGCTGCTGACCACGCACGACCTCCAGGACATCGAGCAGCTGTGCGAGCGGGTGATGGTGATCGACCACGGACGCCTGATGTACGACGGGCCGCTGGGCGGGCTGCACTCGGCGGGGTCGGTGGCGGAGAGCGAGCGGACGCTGGTGGTGGACCTGGAGCGGGAGCTTCCGCCGATCGAGGTGGCGGGGGCGCGGGTGGTGAGGGTGGACGGGCCGCGGCAGTGGCTGGCCTTCCCGGCGGGGGCCTCGGCGGCGCCGCTGGTGGCGGCGGTCGCGGCGGACTATCCGCTGGTGGACCTGTCGGTGCGGGAGCCGGACATCGAGGACGTGATCGCGCGGATGTACGCGGGGCGGGGCTGAGGGGGCTGGGGGCTGCCCGGCGCCGTCGTCTCAGGGGTAAGCCGGGGTCCGTGTCAGGGGCTGATCAGGGGCAAGTCATACAACTCCCCTTGATGACTGCATAGGCTGGTGCGCATGAGTGACGAGCGGCCGGAGAAGCCGTTGCCGGAGCTGAGGGCGTCGGACGCCGACCGGGACCGGGTGGTGGAGCGTCTGCGGGACGCCGTCGCCGAGGGCCGGCTCGACATGGAGGAGTTCGAGGAGCGGCTGGACGCGGCGTACAGGTCCCGGACCTACGCGGAACTGGAACCGCTGACCCGGGACCTGCCGGCCGTGCCGGGGGCTGCCGCGCCGGTGGCGGGCGGGGGCGGTCTGCCGTCGGCTGCCGGGCCGGGCACGTCCTGGCCCGCCCGGATCGGCGGGGCGGGGTCCTCGTCGACGGCCGTGGCCGTCATGTCGGGGTTCCAGCGCAAGGGGCGGTGGACGGTGCCCGCCCGCTTCAACGCGGTGGCGTTCTGGGGCGGCGGGGAGATCGACCTGCGCGAGGCGAACTTCGCGGAGCGGGAGGTCGTGATCGCCTGCGTCGCCATCATGGGCGGCATCCAGATCACCGTGCCGCCGGGGGTCGAGGTCGACGTACGGGGCCTCGGCGTGATGGGCGCCTTCGACCAGCGCGACTCGCCGGGGCCCGCGCAGCCGGGCGCCCCGCGGGTGGTGGTGACCGGCTTCGCCTTCTGGGGCGGCGTGGAGATCAAGGTCAAACCCCCGAAGCCTCTGCCGGGCGCGGACCGCCCCCACAAGGAGCTCTAGCCCTGCCGTGTCCCCTGCGGGGGGCTTGGCGGGTGCGGCCTCGGCTGCGCCGTGCTTGCCGGGTGCGGCGTCGTTGCTGGGGCTCTGCCCCAGGCCCCGCGCCTCAATCGCCGGCGGGGCTGGGTTTGGCGTCGGGTGTGGGCCGGGGCCGCCGCTTCCCCTGCGGGGGGCTTGGCCGGGTGTGGCGCCGTTGCTGGGGCTCTGCCCCAGGCCCCGCGCCTCAATCGCCGGCGGGGCTGGGTTGGGCGTTGGGTGTGGGCCGGGGCCGCCGCTTCCCCTGCGGGGGGCTCGGCGGGTGCGGCCTCGGCTGCGCCGTGCTTGCCGGGTGTGGGCCGGGGCCGCTCCGGAGCGTCTCCTCGGCTCGCGCACTTAACCCGGGCTGCGAATGTCCGGCCTGGGTTGCGCGCTCGTCCTGCGGGGACTCTCCTGCGCGT
>NZ_JBEZMA010000040.1:0-68543 GCF_040652415.1 Streptomyces sp. NPDC048255 | reverse complement strand
AAACGCGACTACATCTTCAACGGCACCCTGGCCACAGCAGCCATCGTGATCTGGCTCCGCGACCTCATCAAAGAGCCATCAGACACGGCCTAGTCGTCCGACGGCAGCACATCCGCAGGATCGAAGGCTTCGTCCAGGGACTTCATCAGACGGTCCCGCTCCACCTCGTCCAGCGGGACCGGGGTCACGTCCGTGGCCTCGGCCAGCCGCCGGAAGCCGCCCCGGCGCTGGAGCCGTCCGCTGACCCGGATCGGCAGGCCGACCAGGTGTGCGTGGCCCGCCACCCGGTACGCCTCCTCGTCGAGGGCGGCGCGGACGTACGGGATCTCCGCCCCGGCGAGGACCCGTAGCCGGACCGTGCCCCCGCCGCCCGGGGCCGAGCGCCGCATCCGTACCACCGCGCCCGCGATCCGGACCGCGACGGCCGGTTCGTCGCGGGTGTAGCGGGCCGCGGCCTCGCGGAGCACCGGCAGGTCCCCCGGCGAGAACTCAACCGGCTCCGGCCGGGCCGCGCACCCCGCCGGCACCCCGGCCGCCGGCGCCCAGGCCAGCGCGACCCGGGCTCCTTCCGAGCCGCCGACCAGCGCGATCAGCGCGTCGGCGAGCTCCCGGCTGACCCCGGCCGCCACGGCGGCGTCGAAGGCCTCCATCCCGCCGGTGGCCCGCTGGTAGTCCACGGCCTCGCGGGCGGCGTGCAGCGCGTGGTGCAGCCGCGTCATGGTCCCCCGGCCCCCGTCGACCGGGACGAACGCGGTCAGCCGCCGGCCTCCCGGCGAAGGCCCCACCAGTACCCCGTCCAGGGCCCGTTCGGCCTGCGCCCGGTGGCGGGCGCCGTAGTACCCGGCCTTCGCCCGGTCCGCCAGGGCTCCGGCGATCAGGAGCTGCCGGGCCGCCGAGCGCAGCTGCTCCTGCACCGTCCACGCGGCCTCGCCCCGCAGCCCGTACGGCCCTTCCGGTATCTCCCGCTCCCAGCGGATCTCGTCGCTCGGCACGCTCAGCCCGTACAGCACCTCGCGCGCGGAGGGCAGGGCGCTGCGCGAGAGGGCGGTCAGCGCCTCCTCCAGCAGGTCGGCGCAGTCGGGGAAGGTACGGCTCTCCGGGACGAGCAGGCTGGTCGGGGAGGCGCCGCCCGGCCTCGCGGCGGGCGGTGTCCAGCGCCCGTACCGTCCGGCGGCCCCGCCCCGGCGCAGCCAGCCGTGCCGGTGCAGCAGCGCACCGAGCACGGCCGGGTCGACCTGCGCGGGATCGGGAGTCCCGGGGCGGGTGAGGTCCGCGTACCCCAGGGGTTCCCGGGACGACAGCGGTTCGAGGTTCGGTGAGTGCCAGTGCATCAGGGTGTCCCTCCCGACCCGACCCGGGTCATGATCTCGCACAGCGCCCGGTCGTCGAAGATCCGTGTGGTCGGTATCCGTACGGTGGTCCGGCGCCGGCCGGTCACGGGCTGTCCGGCGAGGTTGGTCCAGTAGCAGCAGTGCCGCAGGTCGAGCCGGTCGTGCCCGGCGGACAGCCACTGGTCGCGCTCGCGCGGGACGAGCATCACGACGAGGATCTTGTGGACGGCTACCGGGGTGCGCGCCAGCTTCACGAGGTGCTCGTTGTCGAGGGTGAAGCCGAAGGTGGGTCCGGCCGGCCGGGGCGGTATCTGGTAGGTGGCCTTCAGCTGCACCTTGATGGTGACTTCGTCGTCGACGACGTGTTCGGGCGCACCGTGGCTGACGTGCCAGTCGATGCCGTTGTCGGGAAAGGGCTGGGAGAGCGAGCAGCCGGCCGCGGCGGCGACGGCGTGCAGGTATCCCACCTGAAGGGTCTCCATGCAGGCGGTGGTGGCGAGTGTGCCGCGCAGCGGTCCGCTTCGCGGATCGATCTGCCCCTGCAGCACCCCGCCCTGTTCGGGCTGCGCGAGCGCCATGGCCGGCTCCCCATGCCTTCCGGGCTCTGCCGTGGGTGGTGTGTGGGGTGACGACCGTTCACCTGTGCGGTCCCCCAAGGAAGTTGTCTCCGCACCCGGGCACCCGCAAACGGCGTACGGGGCAAACAGCCCGGGTATCACCGAAGCGGGCAAGGGTGGCACGTTCCGAGGCGGCGGCGCCCGGGTGCCCCCATCTGCCGACCGGGGACGAGGAGTTCGCCATGACACGCTGGTACGAGGGCCCGCTGGCCGCATTCGACACGGAGACGACCGGGGTGGACGTGGAGTCGGACCGGATCGTGTCCGCCGCGCTCATCGTGCAGGAGTGCGCGGGCGGCCGGGTCCGCTCGACGCGCTGGCTGGTCAATCCCGGCATCCCGGTTCCGCCGGGGGCCACGGAAGTGCACGGTCTCACCGACGAGCACCTCCAGCGGCACGGGCGGTGGCCGGCGCCGGTGGTGGAGGAGATAGCCCGCGCGCTCGGGGAGCAGCAGGTGGCGGGCCGGCCGGTGGTGGTGATGAACGCGCCGTTCGATCTGACGCTGCTGGACCGGGAGTTGCGCAGGCACCGGGCGTCCTCGCTGTCGCGGTACCTGGACAACCGGCCGCTGACGGTGCTGGATCCGCGGGTGCTGGACAAGCACCTGGACCGCTACCGCAAGGGCCGCCGGACGCTGACGGACCTGTGCGCGCACTACGGGATCGAGCTGGAGGGCGCGCACGACGCGGCGGCGGACGCGCTGGCCTCGCTGGAGCTCGTACGGGCGGTGGGGCGGCGGTTCGCGGGGCGGCTGGAGCGGCTGACCCCGGCGGAACTGCACACGCTCCAGCAGGTGTGGCACGCGGCGCAGGCGCGGGGGCTCCAGGCGTGGTTCGCGCGTCAGGGCACGCCGGAGTCGGTGGATCCGCACTGGCCGCTGCGGCCGGACCTGTCGACGGCCGCATGAGCGGCGCCGCGCGGCGCTCCGCGGAAGCGGACCGGGAAGCGAAACCGTCCCGGTCCCGGTTCCGGTCCCGTCCCGGAGATGCGGAAGGCCGGTCCGTCATCAGACGGACCGGCCTGTCCCGGTGGGCGATACTGGGATCGAACCAGTGACCCCTTCGGTGTGAACGAAGTGCTCTCCCGCTGAGCTAATCGCCCGGGAACGCACTGAACAATACAGAAGCCTTGGGGCTGGTTCAAACCGCTTCCGGGGAAGCGGCCAGCCGGGCCGCGAGGGCGCGCTGTCCGGCCCGCATCATCAGGGCGTGGTTGAGCCGGAACACCGGCCGCCCGGGCAGCGAGAGCCGCCGCATCAGGGGCGTGCGCACCTCCACCTCCTGCTCGTACAGGGCGCGGGTGCGCCCGGCGCCGGGTCCGCCGCGGGGGCGTACCGTCCACCGCGCCCAGCCCTCCAGGTCGCCGTGGAGCGCCACCTCCAGGAGGCCTCGGCGGGGGTCGCGGAGCAGTTCGGTGGTGGTGACGTGGAGGGCGTACGGCAGTACGGAGCGGATCTGGACGGTGCCGGTGCGGTCGTCCACGCGTTCCACCCGGCGGAACTGGGGCCACCAGCGCGGGTACTCCCCCATCCGTTCCAGTACGGCGTAGACGTCTGCGGGCGGGGCGTCGAGGTCCCACACGCTGCGGAAGCGGTAGTGGCTCCAGCGGTCCCGGCGGCTCTGGTGCATGGGGCCAGTCTGTCCCCCGGCCGTGCCGCGCACTCCCGGTTCGGCGACACCCGTGCGTACTCAGTGGGGATCTGAGTACGCACGCCCATGTCCTGACGGCGTGACGGGCACCACACTCCGCATCATGAACAAGCCCCTGCCGCCGGCCGAGGAGCTGGCGCTCATCGACCGCGAACTGGCTCAACTCGACACCCGGCGGCTGTACCTGCTGTCGCGCCGGGACTGGCTGCTGCGCCTGCTGCGCTCGTCCGGCCCGGCTGCCGCCGGGGTGTGGGGGCCTCCCGCCGGGTGGGCGCCCCCGGCGCCCGCGAAGGAGTCCTCGGCCCCGAGCGCGCAGAACGTGCTGCTCGCCCTGGGCGCGGTGCTGCTGGCCGTGGCCGCGCTGGCCTTCACGCTCGTGAGCTGGGGCTCGCTCGGGATCGCGGGGCGCTCCGCCGTGCTGGCGGCGGTGACCGCGGCCGCGCTGGGCGCGCCCGTGCCGCTGCTGCGGCACGGGCTGAGGTCGACGGCCGAGTCGGTGGCCGCCGTGGGTCTGCTGCTGACGGTCCTGGACGCGTACGCGCTGTACGCGGTCGCCCTCCCGGACGCCGACCCCCTCGGCTACGCGGCGGCCGCGACCGCGGTGGGGGCGACGCTCTGGGCGGGGTACGGGCTGGTACTCGCCCGGCGGCTGCCCCCGCTGCGGATCCCGGTGCCCGCGGCGGTGCTGGCGGCGCAGTGGTCCCTGCCGCTGGCGGCGCTGGCCGCGCAGGCCGGTCCGCTGGGGCTGGGCTGGGCGCTGCTGGCGACGGCGGCGCTGGACGCGGCGTTCGCGCTGCGGGCCCGGTCGCTGCCGGCCACTGCCGCGTGGTGCGCGGCGGCGTGGATCCCGGCGGGCGTGCTGGGGACCGGTGCGCTGCTGATCGGGGCGGCCCGTTCGTGGTCGGCGGGCTCGGCGGCCGGGGCGCTGGCCCCGGGGGCGCTGTTGCTGGCGGTGGCGGCGCTCGGGGTGGCGGTGGCCTGGCGCGGGCCGCGCGCCTGGTTCGCCGCGTTCGCGGGCGGCCTCGCGGTGGTGGTGGCGTTCGCCGGTGCGGCGCGCCCCGGGCTGGATCCTGGCTGGGTGGTGGTGGCCCACCTGCTGGTGGCGCTGCCGCTGCTGGCGGCCGTACGGGCGCCCTGGCTGCCGGAGCCGGTCCGGCACGGGCTGGCGTGGGCCGGGGCGCTGGTGGCGGCCCTGGCGGCGCTGGCGGGCTGGTCGGCCGTGGTTGCGGCGCTGGCGGCCCGGTTCGAGGTGCTGGACGAGGTGTGGGCGGCGACGACCCCGGCGGCGGATCCGTACGGGCCGGGGGCGGCGGTTCCGGTGGTGCTGCTGGTCACGGCGGGGGCGGCCTGGTGGCTGTCCCGGGCGCTGGCGCGGCCCGAGCCGCTGGTCGTGGCGGTCGTCCTGGGCTGGTCGGGGCTGTTCACGGCCCCGGTGCTGCTCGGGTTCCCGGTGGCGGCGGTCTTCGCCGTCCAGCTGGCGGTGACGGCGGGCGCGGGGGTGCTCGTCCTGCGGTCGTGGGCCCGGGGCGTGGCGCTCGCGGCTGGCCTGTGCGCCCTGGCCGGGGCCGCGAACGTGTCCCTGGGCGCGCTGGACGGGCGCGCGGCCACCTTCGCGGTGTGGGGGCTGCTCGGTGCGGGCTGCGCCGCGGGGGCGGCGCACGGGCCCGCGCCGCGCTGGGCCCGGTCCTGGGCGGCGGTGTGCGCCGTCGGGTACGCCACGGGGGTGCTGGTGGCGGTGTGCGCGGTGACGGAGCTGGCGCTGTCCTGGTGGTCGCTGCCGGTGCTCGCGGTCCCGGCGGCGGTGGCCGCCCTCGGGCCGCGGCTGGGCGCCGTACGGGTGCCGGCCGAGGTGTCGGCGGCCGCGGCGGGTGTGCTGGCCCTGGCTCTGGCCGCGGCCGGCCGGCAGGCCGGGACGACGGCCCTGGCGCTGGCGCTGGCCGGGGTGGTCTGCGCGGGTGCGGCGGTGCGGGCGGACCGGCGGCAGCTGGGCTGGGCCGCGGGGGCGCTGTTCGCCCTGGCGACCTGGGTGCGGCTGGCGGAGGCCGGGGTCACGGCCCCGGAGGCCTACACGCTGCCGGTGACGGTGCCCGCCCTCGCGGTGGGTCTGCTGCGGCGCCGGAAGGACCCGCGGTGCTCGTCCTGGACCGCGTACGGGGCGGGGCTGGCGGCGACGCTGCTGCCGAGCCTGCTGGCGGCCTGGGGGGACCCGTACTGGCTGCGTCCGCTGCTGCTGGGCCTGGCCGCGCTGGTGGTGACCCTGGCGGGCGCGCACCGGCGGCTGCAGGCCCCGCTGCTGCTGGGCGGCGCCGTGCTGGCGTCGGTGGCCCTGCACGAGCTCGCCCCGTACGTCGTCCAGGTCGTGGGCGTGCTGCCGCGCTGGCTGCCGCCGGCCCTGGCAGGCCTGCTGCTGCTGGCCGTGGGCGCGACGTACGAGAAGCGGCTGGGCGAGGCCCGGCGGCTGCGGGACGCGCTGGGCCGGCTGGGGTGAACGCCAGAGGCCCGGAGACTGTGAAAGTCTCCGGGCCTCTGGTCCGGGTGGGCGATACTGGGTTCGAACCAGTGACCCCTTCGGTGTGAACGAAGTGCTCTCCCACTGAGCTAATCGCCCGGACGCACCGCAAACATTACCGCATGTCAGCGGTGCTCCATGACCAGCACCGGCCGGTCACTGCTCCTTGATGTCCCAGGGCAGGACGAGCCCGTACTTCCACAGGTAGAAACCGATCAGCGCGCCCGCGATGACGAGCCCGACGCTGGTCAGGATGATGTTGCGGCGCCGCACCTTGGGGTCGAGCGCCTTCTGCGCCGCCTCGGTGACCTTGCGCTTGGTCCAGCGCAGGACGAGATGCGCCCAGGCGAACTCGGTGGCCCAGATCGCCAGGCCCGCGAAGATGGCGACCCAGCCGGGGCCGGGCAGCACGAGCATCGCGACACCGGCGGCGATCACCGCGAGGCCGACGACGAAGACACCGACCTGCCAGCTCAGGTGCAGGGTCCGGCGGGCCTTGATGAAGGCGGGCGCCTTCGATACGTGCGGCGTCTCTGCGGCGGCCGGCTCGCCGGTGGCGGACTCGTGGGTCTCGCGGTCACTCCCCGTATTCATGGGGTCGAATCTACCCGAGCCGGATGCACACGTGAATGGTGGTTTGGATCCGCCGTACGAGGGACCCAGAGGTCCGCAAAACGGTCAGAGGGGTTTACAACGGCACCGTAGGTGGCATGTCGATTTCGCCGACGTGCGAATCCCCGAGCGCACACTGAGCGAAAGGCCCTGGCGCTTATGAACACCACGGTCAGCTGCGAGCTGCACCTGCGCCTCGTTGTGTCGAGCGAGTCCTCACTGCCTGTTCCCGCGGGCCTGCGGTATGACACGGCCGACCCCTACGCCGTGCACGCCACCTTCCACACCGGCGCCGAGGAGACGGTCGAATGGGTATTCGCCCGCGACCTCCTCGCGGAGGGCCTCCACCGGCCCACCGGTACCGGCGACGTCCGCGTCTGGCCGTCCCGCAGCCACGGTCAGGGCGTCGTCTGCATCGCCCTGAGCTCACCGGAGGGAGAAGCACTGCTCGAAGCACCCGCCCGAGCACTCGAGTCGTTCCTCAAGCGGACGGACGCCGCGGTTCCACCAGGAACCGAGCACCGGCACTTCGACCTCGACAAGGAGCTCTCCCACATCCTGGCCGAAAGCTGAGCCAGGCCCACAGCCGCTCGACACCGTCCGACTCGGGGCGACGGTGTGAGCCGGACAACCACATACGGCATGGCCTGGCGCTGTTCCCGCGGAAGCCGTCCGCGGGGACGGCGCCGGTGCGCGTGGGGGCACCCCCGGCGAGAGGGACCGGCTAGAGTCCTCCCCCAGCGGCGGCACTGGCCCGTCGCCGCAGGCCCGGCCCCTGAGGGAGACCCCGTGCAGATCCCCCACGACACCCGCCGCGCGCTCGACGTCGTCGTCGCGCTGGTGAACACCGCGGCCGAGGTGGACCACCCCGACGGACTCGCGGACATCGGCGCACTGCGCGCGTTCGTCAAGGAGTACGCGATCAGTGACGTCGGCGAGCTCGGCGCCCGCGACCTGTCCGGGGTCCGGGCGGTGCGCGGCAAGTTCGCCCAGGTCTTCGCGGCGCCGAACTCCCGTGCGGCGGCCGTACTGATCAACGAGCTGGTGGCGACGGCCGGGACCACGCCGCAGCTGACCGACCACGACGGCTACGACTGGCACGTGC
Organism: Streptomyces sp. NPDC048255; assembly: GCF_040652415.1. Classification (NCBI taxonomy): domain Bacteria; kingdom Bacillati; phylum Actinomycetota; class Actinomycetes; order Kitasatosporales; family Streptomycetaceae; genus Streptomyces; species Streptomyces sp. NPDC048255. Next base: position 60,719 of record NZ_JBEZMA010000040.1, on the reverse strand, counting down.
ATTACTTCGCGCCGGGCGCGTCGGTGGGCGACCACCTGGCGGCCGACGGCGGCATGGCGCTGGCCTTCATCGTGGTCTCCGGCGAACAGGAGCGACTGCGCCGCTGCGAGGCCCCGGACTGCCGGCGCGCCTTCGTGGACCTGTCCCGGAACCGCTCCCGGCGCTACTGCGACAGCCGGACCTGCGGGAACCGGCTGCACGTGGCGGCGTACCGGGCCCGGCGCAAGGAAGCCGACGCGGGGGCGTCAGAGCAGGAAGAGATCGTGCACGGCGGCGAGCAGCAGCAAGGTGCCGATCACTCCTAGGAAGATCATCAACGGCGGCTGGGAGAGCGCGAAGAGGCAGCCTCGCGGCTCCTCGGCGACGGGGGCGGGGACCGGCGCGGGAACCGACGGCTCACCCTGCGATGTGTCGAGCATGTCGGGCCGATGATGACGCAGCGCGTCGCCATCCGCCCCTCAACACGCCAACTTCCGGGCGGGAGTTCGCCCGATCTTGTGGGCCCGCCGGTCAGATCCCGTGCTTCTTGAGGATCGCCTCGATGTCGGAGAAGTCCTCCCCGGCCGCGGCCGGGGCCTTGTCCGGCCGGGCCGCCGGCCGCGAGCGGGAGCCCGCGTCGAGCGACGGCGCGGAGGCGGCCGGGGCGACGGCCCCCTGGACCTGACCCCCCTTGACCTGCTTGGCGAGGCCGCGGCGTTCCACGGCGCGGGTGGTGAGGAAGAGCAGCCAGGCCAGCGCCAGCAGGCCGAAGCCCGCCCAGACGGTCGGCTTGAAGACCATCCCGGACACCCACTCCACGAGGCCCGTCATCACCAGGCCCACCGGCACCAGCGCGTAGGCGGCGATCCGCGTGGCGGCCAGGAAGCGCTTGCGGTACGCGGTCAGCGCGGCGATGCCCAGGCCGGCCGCGGACACCGCGGAACATATGGTCTCGGCGAGCATGCGGTCCTCCAGGGCTGGGCGGTCTGTCCCTATCCATCCTGCACCGGCCCCGCGGTACGGGCCAGGTCCCCGGCGCGGCCCGCGCGGATCTCCGGGAGATCTCCGGGTCGCGCCTCCTCCCCAGGTCTCAGCCCGCGCACCGGGTCCGGGTCGGCCGCCGGGCGCGGGGCTGGGTCGGCCGCCGGGCGCGGGGCTGGGTCGGCCGCCGGGCGCGGGGCTGGGAGACTGTCTGTATGACCGATTCCGTGATCCTCGACGTCTGGTGCGAACTCCAGTGCCCGGACTGCCACCACGCCCTGGACGACGTGCGCGCCCTGCGGGCCCGCTACGGCGACCGGCTGGACATCCGGCTGCGCCACTTCCCCCTGGAGAAGCACAAGCACGCCTTCGCCGCGGCGCAGGCCGCCGAGGAGGCCGTGGAGCAGGGGCAGGGCTGGCCGTACGCGGAGGCCGTGCTGGCCCGTACCGCCGAGCTCGGTGAGCGCGGCGAGCCGGTCCTGCTGGACGTGGCGCGCGAACTCGGCCTCGACGTCGAGGAGTTCGACACCGCCCTGATCGACGGGCGGCACATCCTGATCGTCGACGCCGACCAGGCCGAGGGCAAGGCGATCGGCGTGACCGGCACCCCGACGTACGTGATCGGCGGCGAACGCCTCGACGGCGGCAAGAGCCAGGACGGCCTGCGCGCCCGCATCGAGGAGATCGCCGACCGCCTGCTCGCCGCCGGCCCGGACTCCCCCCAGTCCTAGATCAGGTCCTTGGCGTAGTTGAAGTTCGTCGGCCGGTAGCCGAGGGACTCGTACAGGCGCAGTGCCGGGGTGTTGCCCGCGAAGACGTGCAGGGCGAGGAGGCGGTGGCCCGCCGCCAGGGCCGTGCGCTCCGCGAGGAGCATCAGGTCGCGGCCGTAGCCGTGTCCGCGGTGCGCGGCGTCCACCGCGACGTCGAAGACGTAGGAGCCCGCCCCGGACGGCGCGACCCACAGGTGGCCGACGGGCTCACCGACCGCCTCCAGGACGACGAAGGTGACACCGGGGGTGGCCAGGCCCCGGGGCAGCTGGGTCTCGTGGTCGGCCGCCGACCTGGCCCGGGCGGCCTCCGGGGGCATGCCCCGGCCGATCCAGTCCTCGGCGTAGCCCCGGACCGCCTCGACGTGCCAGGCCGCGTACTCGGCCTCCGTCATCGGGCGGCCCAGGACCCCCTCGGACAGCGCGGGGGGCTCTTCGGGGAGCTCCTTGGCCATGTGGCGGCTGTACTCGGCGTAACCGAGGGACCGGGCCAGGCGCAGGCCCGCGGCCGAGTCCGCCGGGACCGAGACGCGCACCCGGCGGCAGCCCCAGCCGCGCAGCACCTCCTCGGCGGCCAGCGCGGCCACGGTGGCCCGGCCCCGCCCACGGTCGGGCTCGTCGACGGCGAGGTCTCGGATCTCCCCGACGGTCGGCCCGAAGGGCGAGTCCGAGGCGATCAGCAGGGCACCGACGCGCCTGCTGTTGACCCGGATCTCGTACGGGCGCGTCCGCGCCCCGCCGTCGCTCTGCTGAAGCGGCCCGGACGGCCGCAGGGTGGTGGTCATCGTCCGAGTTCTACCCGCCCGGCGGCCCCGTTGCGACAGGGTTGGGGGATGGGGTTACGGATCGAGGTCGTCCGCGGAGCGGGCGTCGAAGATCCGCATCGCCTCGGCCGTGACCGGACCCGGGCCGGAGCCGAGCTCCCGGCCGTCGATCCGGACGACCGCCTGGACGTCGCGCAGCGAGGAGGTCAGGAAGATCTCCTCGGCCTGGTCCAGCGCCTCGAAGGGCAGGTCGGTCTCCTTGGCCCCGGCCCAGTCCGCGACGAGCGCCCGGGTGATGCCGGCCAGGCAGCCGGAGGCGACGGGCGGGGTGTGGAGTTCCCCGTCGAGCACGACGAACACGTTGGAGCCGGTGCCTTCGCAGAGCCGGCCCACGGTGTTGGCGAAGAGCGCCTCGGAGGCGCCGGCCCGGTGGGCGGCGGCCAGTGCGACGACGTTCTCGGCGTACGAGGTGGTCTTCAGGCCCGTCACCGCGCTGCGCTCGTTGCGCACCCAGGGCACCGTGACGACGGCCGTGGTGTCCGGGCGGCGGGTGGTCGCGGCGACGGCGGCGATCAGGGTGGGGCCGGCCTCGCCCCGGTCGGAACCGAGCGGGGAGACGCCGCCGGTGTAGGTGACGCGCAGCCGGCCGAGCGGCATCGGGTTGGCGGCCAGGACGGCCGCGCAGGCCCGGCGCACCTCGTCGAGGTCGGGGTCGGGCAGACCCAGTCCGCGGGCGGAGCGGGTCAGCCGCTCCAGGTGCCGGGTGAGCCCGAAGGCCTCGCCGCGCTCCGCCTTGAGCGTCTCGAAGACGCCGTCGCCCACGGTCAGCCCGTGGTCGAACACGGACACCTTCGCCTCGTCCGCGTCCCGCAGCGCTCCGTCGAGCCAGATCCTCACCGTGCTGTCCTTCCCGTAGTCCCGTGCGTCCCGTGCGTCATGTGTGTCCCGTGTGTCCCGGGCGCACCCTGCGCGCCGGGCGCCTCGTGGAGGCCTGACGCTACCCGCAGCAGGCGGGCCGCCTTCAGCTCGGTCTCGGCCCATTCGCGGTCGGGGTCGGAACCCCAGGTGATGCCCGCTCCGGTGCCGAAGAGCAGGCGGGGGCCGCCGGGGGCCTCCCGGTCGATCCAGAAGGTGCGGATGCCGACGGCCAGCTCGGCCGTGCCCTGGTCGGCGTCGACCCAGCCGATGCCGCCGCAGTAGGGGCCGCGCGGGGCGGTCTCCAGCGCCTCGATGATCCGCAGGGCGGAGGACTTGGGGGCGCCGGTGACGGAGCCGGGCGGGAAGGTGGCGGCGAGCAGCTCGGGCCAGCCCGCGCCGTCGGCGAGTTCGCCGCTGACGGTGGAGACCAGGTGGACCAGGCCCGGGTGCTCCTCCACGGCGCACAGCTCGGGCACGGCGACGGAGCCGGTGGCGCAGACCCGGCCGAGGTCGTTGCGTACGAGGTCCACGATCATCACGTTCTCGGCGTGGTCCTTGGGGAGCAGGTCGGCGACGGTGCGGCCGGTGCCCTTGATGGGGCCCGACTCCACGTGCCGGCCGGCCCGGCGCAGGAACAGCTCGGGGGAGGCGGTGGCGATCTCGACGCCGTGGGCGGGGAGCCGAATCGTTCCTGCATAGGGGGCCGGGTTCCCGCGCGCGAGCAGTGCGGTGAGGGCGTCCACGTCGGCGCCGGCCGGGTCGGCCAGCGGCGCGGACATCACCCGACAGAGATTGGCCTGGTACACCTCACCTGCGGCGATGTGCTCGCGGATGCGGCGTACGCCGGCGGTGTAGGCGGCGCGGTCGAGCGAGGAGGTCCACTCGTCGGGGTCCGGTCCGCGCCAGGCCCCGGGGACGGGCGCGGGGACGGGGTCCGGGCGTATGTCCCCGAAGCGCGCGCAGACGAGCCGCCCTTCGAAGTCCGCGGCCACCGCCCAGAACCCGGTGGAGTCGAGGGCGGCGGGATCACTGGTGACATCTCGGAGGTCGGTCGCGAGCAGGCCGCCGAAGCGGGCCAGAGGAGGCAGGTCGTGCACGGCTGCGAGTCTATGACCGGTGACGCGGCGGCGCCGGTGAGGTGACGGTCGGGTGACCGGCGGTGATCGAGCGGCAGCACGCTGCGGAAACGCGTTTTTGAGCTGGCCCGGGAATCCGCTAGAGTTCAACACGTCGCCAGGGAGCGAAGGGGGAACACCCCGGAGCGAACGCGGTGACCTGCGGACGTAGCTCAGTTGGTAGAGCACCACCTTGCCAAGGTGGATGTCGCGAGTTCGAGTCTCGTCGTCCGCTCGAAGTGGGGGATTTCTTCCCGAGAACCCCTGCAGCTCCATGGTGGAGTGGCCGAGAGGCGAGGCAACGGCCTGCAAAGCCGTCTACACGGGTTCAAATCCCGTCTCCACCTCCAAGGACGATTAGCTCAGCGGGAGAGCGCTTCCCTGACACGGAAGAGGTCACTGGTTCAATCCCAGTATCGTCCACTGGTCCGCAAGGACCCCCGCGCGATTAGCTCAGCGGGAGAGCGCTTCCCTGACACGGAAGAGGTCACTGGTTCAATCCCAGTATCGCGCACGCAACACTCTGCACCACCTGCTTGACCTGCGGCTTCACAGCCGTGGTGCCCGCGCGATTAGCTCAGCGGGAGAGCGCTTCCCTGACACGGAAGAGGTCACTGGTTCAATCCCAGTATCGCGCACCACCCGGAAGCCCCGGCCGTCTCGACGGCCGGGGCTTCTGTCGTACGCGGGTACGCCGGTGCGCGGCTGGGCGGACGCGTCAGGAGGAGAAGAGCATCCGGCCGAAGCCGCCGCGGTGGTGACCGTGGTGGCCGTGGCCGCCGTGGTGCGGGGCGCCCCAGGCGGGAGCCGGGGCCGCGTGCGGGGCCGGGTAGGGGGCCGGGGGCGCGGCCGGCGGAGGGACCTGGCCGTACTGCTGGGCCGTGTACTGGGACTCCAGGCGGGTCAGCGCCTCCAGCTCGCCGTAGTCCAGGAAGATGCCGCGGCAGCCGCTGCACTGCTCTATCTGGACACCGTTGCGGTTGTACGTGTGCATCGCGGCATGACACTTCGGACACTGCATGACCGGATCAACTCCTCGCCGTGGACGTCGCCATCGGATGCATGCCCGGTGGCGGAGGACTCACCCTACGACGGGGGCCCCGAGTTCAAGTCGGCCGGGAGGCCCGCAATTCGGGCACAGGCATCCACCACCAGCCGTTCCACGTCGTCCAGTCGGCGGCCCGCCTCCGCCGCCTTGGACAGCGCCAGGGCCCCCGTCTGTACGGTGAGCGCGCGGGCGGCGAGGTCCAGTTCGGGCCAAGGGTCGCGGCCGGGCGGACCGGCCGCCGGTCCCCCGGCCGCGCGGTACGCGTCCAGGAAGCGCAGCCAGGTCCCGGTGTCGAGCAGCCCTGCGGCGTACCAGGCGGCCGGGCGGGCGAGGTCCCAGGCGGGGGCGCCGAGGCCGAGGTCGTCGACGTCGATGAGCAGCCAGGGCCCGTCCGGGGCGGGGTACCGCACCAGCTGCCCGAGGTGCAGGTCCCCGTGGCAGAGCGCACCGCCGGGCGGCGGCTCCGCCTCGCCCCGCGCCCAGGCGGGCAGGGTCCGCGCGGCGGCCCGTACGGCTTCGGCGTCCCGGGGCGCCGGGAGGCTCCCGGGCTCCGCACCGGAGGCGCGGACCGGTGAGGGTGCCGGTAGCGGTGCCGGTGTCCGTGCAGGGCGCGGTCCGGGGGCCGGGGCCGGCTCCGGTGGCGACCCCGGCCCCGGCACGGCCCGTGCCAGGCGGGCCAGGGCGCGCGCCACCTTCGCCGGGCCGCGCATGGACGGGAGGGGTCCGGGGAGGCGGCCGGGCGGGATCCGGTGCAGGGCCGCCAGCAGCCGGGCCACGGCCTCCCACGGGGCGTCCTCGGGGCGCTCGGGGTCGACCGGGGCTCCGTAGGGCCACAGGGACACGGGCCGGCCCCCGAGGCATCCGGCCCCGGTGCGCAGGGGCGGCAGGAGCACCCCGGACAGCGCCTCGTGCCCGGCGATCCGCATCCGCACGGCCAGGGCCTCGCGGTCGGCGTCCGCGGCATGGGCCTTGGCCACGGTCTCCCCGCAGCGCACCACGGTCCCGTCCGCCCGGTCGGCGAGCACCGTGTACGGCTCCCGCACCCCGGGCGAGCGGGCCGCGCGGGCGGCGAGGGCCTCGGGCAGGGAGACGGCGGTCATGGAACCCCCGGTTCGGGCGGCGGGACGGGATCGTCCCCGGCGTCCGGGGATCGTACGCCGCCGCCTGCGGGCACGAAAAAAAGGGTGCTGCCCGTCCGACTCCCCAGTCGTACGGGCAGCACCCTTCACCTGCCGTCCGTCGCACCCCCGTCCCCACGGGGCTGACAGGCCGATGTCCCGATCCGGGCCGCTCTCCCGGATCCGGAGCGCCGCTCAGCGCCCCAGCATCGCGCCCACGGACGACGCCTGCGCCGCCACCTGCTCGAAGCCTCCGAAGAGGAACAGCAGGACGGCGGCCAGGGGGAGCACCATGGCCGCGGCCACCAGCGGGTGGCGCGTGCCGGACTCATGGCCGTTGAACGCGAATGCCTTGCGTCCCTGCCGTGCGATGTCCGCCATGGTCCTCTCCCTGTCGTTTGGCAGCGGCGGGTTTGTGACCTCGGGGGACGAGTGCTCCACCCGCCGCTTGTCTTCAACACTAGGCGCGTGGACGGCCCCTGGCCTCATGCCCTCGTACCCATTGGCGGGCCTCCATGAGGATGAGGGGGCCACTTCCGTGTACTCCCCTGGGTGGAGACCGGTCCCCCGCTGTCGGGGTCTTCCCGGAGGGGATGACCGGAGGGTAGTGACTTCACTCACTTCCGTCACTCCCTGTTCATGCGTGTCCTCGTGCGGTCCACCCGCAAGATCGATCCGGGCCTTGCGGCCGTACGGCCTCCACCCACCCCGCGAACGGAGCGGCCGGAAGTACCAATGGCCGTGCGGCGAGGGGTGTTTGGGCCCTTCGACCCACCCCTCACCAGTATCGGCCCGGGCACTTGAGCATCCCTCAAGAAGGCTGCCCCGCACTGACAATCGAATCCCCCGGCGAGGGCGCGGCCTCTGAGCGCGCATGGCGGATCGTCCGTAAGCTGTGCCACGTCAACAGGACGACCGGTCAGCGGGGTGGACATGGCGATGATGCGGCTCCGGCGCGAGGACCCGCGTGTCGTCGGCTCGTTCAGACTGCACCGACGGCTCGGCGCCGGCGGCATGGGCGTGGTCTACCTGGGGTCGGACCGGCGCGGGCAGCGGGTCGCCCTCAAGGTCATCCGGCCGGATCTGGCCGAGGACCAGGAGTTCCGCTCGCGGTTCGCGCGCGAGGTGTCGGCGGCCCGGCGGATCCGGGGCGGGTGCACCGCCCGCCTGGTGGCGGCGGACCTGGAGGCCGAGCGGCCGTGGTTCGCCACCCAGTACGTGCCCGGGCCCTCCCTGCACGACAAGGTGGCCGAGGAAGGCCCGCTGACGGCCGCGCAGATCGCCGCCGTCGGCGCCGCGCTCTCCGAGGGGCTGGTCGCCGTACACGAGGCGGGGGTCGTCCACCGCGACCTCAAGCCCTCGAACATCCTGCTGTCCCCCAAGGGCCCGCGCATCATCGACTTCGGGATCGCCTGGGCCACCGGGGCCAGCACGCTGACGCACGTGGGCACGGCGGTGGGCTCCCCCGGCTTCCTGGCGCCCGAACAGGTGCGCGGCGCCATCGTCACCCCCGCCACCGACGTCTTCGCCCTCGGCGCCACCCTCGCCTACGCGGCGACCGCCGACTCCCCCTTCGGGCACGGCAGTTCCGAGGTCATGCTGTACCGCGTCGTGCACGAGGAGCCGCACCTGGTGGGGGTCCCGGACGCGCTGGCGCCCCTGGTGCGCGCCTGCCTGGCCAAGGACCCCGAGGAGCGGCCCAGCACGCTCCAGCTGTCGATGCGGCTGAAGGAGATCGCGGCCCGCGAGGCCCAGGGGCTCTCCGACGGACGCCCGCCGGCGCAGCGCGCCCGTTCGGACCGGCCCACCGGGCGGCTCCCCGAGGGGGCCGACCTGTACGCGGACCAGCAGACGGAGCGGCGCCCCGGCGCCGCCGCCACGCCGCGGGCCCAGGGCGGCCCGCAGAGCGGACCGCACTCGCGGCCCTCGTCCTCGCGCAACCCGGGCGGCCCGTCCTCCAGGCCGACGGCGGGGCGTACGGGCGGCCGCCCGGCCCCTCGTACGACGGGGACGGGGCGGCGGCCCTCACGGCCGGACCCGAAGCTGATGCGGCAGCGGCTGATCGTGTTCGTCGTGGTGACGCTGATCGTGGCGCTGGGCATCGCGGCGGCCCAGAAGCTCTGAGCCGGACGGGCTCAGAGCTTCTGGGCCGGACACAGCACTAGCTGCTTGCGCGGCCCTGGGCCACCGCGTAGAAGGCGACGGCCGCGGCCGCGCCCACGTTCAGCGAGTCCACGCCGTGCGCCATGGGGATCCGTACCCACTCGTCGGCGGCGACCAGCGCCTGCGTGGAGAGGCCGTCGCCCTCGGCCCCGAGCATCAGGGCGACCCGTTCGAGGGACTGCGGCGCGGCCACGTCGATCGGCGAGGCCTTCGAGTGCGGGGTGAGGGCGAGCAGCTTGAAGCCCGCCTCGCGGACCGAGTCCAGCCCCTTGGGCCAGGCGTCGAGGCGCGCGTAGGGGACGGAGAAGACCGCGCCCATGGAGACCTTCACGGAACGGCGGTAGAGCGGGTCCGCGCAGTCCGGCGACAGCAGCACCGCGTCCATGCCGAGGGCGGCGGCGCTGCGGAAGATGGCCCCGATGTTGGTGTGGTCGTTGACCGCTTCCATGATGACCACGCGCCGGGTGGTGGCGAGCAGTTCCTCGGCCGTGGGCAGCGGCTTGCGCTGCATGGAGGCGAGGGCTCCGCGGTGCACGTGGTAGCCGGTGACGCGTTCGGCGAGCTCCGGGCTGACGGCGTAGACCGGGGCGGGGAGTTCGTCTATGACGTCGCGCATGACGTCGACCCACTTGGCGGAGAGCAGCATGGAGCGCATCTCGTACCCGGCGTCCTTGGCGCGTCTGATGACCTTCTCGCCCTCGGCGATGAACAGGCCTTCGGCGGGCTCGCGCCGGCGCCGCAGTTCGACGTCGGTCAGACCCGTGTAGTCGCGCAGGCGCGGGTCGTCGGGGTCCTCGACGGTGATGAGATCAGCCACAGGGTGATACTGCCTTGTCCTGGGTGTGGTGCCAACGGCCTGTCAGGCGCTGGTCGTGGGGGAAGCCGCGTTGACCGTGACGACCTCGCCGATGACGATGACCGCCGGCGGGCGGACCTCCTCGGCGCGGACCGTCTCGCCGACCGTGGCCAGGGTGGCGTCCACCCGGCGCTGGGTGGCGGTGGTGCCCTCCTGGACGACCGCGACCGGGGTGTCGGCGGAGCGGCCGTGGCGGACGAGGGCCTCGGCGATCAGGCCGATCTTGTCGACGCCCATGAGGATCACCAGGGTGCCGGTGAGCTTGGCCAGCGCGGCCCAGTCGACGAGCGAGCGCGGGTCGTCGGGACCGACGTGTCCGCTGACCACGGTGAACTCGTGGGCCACGCCGCGGTGGGTGACGGGGATGCCGACGGCTCCGGGCACCGAGATGGAGCTGGAGATGCCGGGGACGACCGTGCAGGGGATGCCGGCCTCGGCGAGGGCCTGGAGCTCCTCCATGCCGCGCCCGAAGACGTACGGGTCCCCGCCCTTGAGCCGGACCACTGCCTTGCCGGCCTTGGCGTGCTCGATCAGCGCGTTGTTGATGGCCTCCTGGGCCATGAACCGGCCGTACGGGATCTTCGCCGCGTCGATGACCTCCACGTGCGGCGGGAGCTCGTCGAGCAGGTCGCGGGGGCCGAGCCGGTCGGCGATGACGACGTCGGCCTCGGCGAGCAGCCGGCGGCCGCGCACGGTGATCAGATCGGGGTCGCCGGGGCCGCCGCCGACGAGGGCGACGCCGGGGGTGTGGGGGCGGCGGTGGGCGGGCGCGGCGAGGGTGCCCTCGCGCAGGCCCTCGACGACGGCGTCGCGGACGGCGGCGGACCGGCGCGGGTCGTTTCCGGTGAGCACGGCGATGGTGACGCCCTCGCTGCGGCCGGTCGCGGGGGTCCAGGCGGTGGCGGCGGAGGCGTCGTCGGCGCGGACGCACCAGACGCGCTCGCGCTCCGCCTCGGCGGAGGCCCGCTCGTTGTCCTCGCGGTTCTGGGTGGCGATCAGCGCGTACCAGGCTCCGGCGAGGTCGCCGTCCTGGTAGCGGCGGCGCTCCCAGCGGATCTCACCGGTCTCGGCCATGGCGTCCACGGAGGGGGTGGCCGAGGGCGAGATGAGCAGGACGTCGGCGCCGGCCGCGATGAGGGCGGGCAGACGCCGCTGGGCGACCTGGCCACCGCCGATGACGACGACGCGGCGGCCGCTGAGTCGGAGACCGACGGGGTACGCGGGGTGTTCGGCCATTGCGGTGCGGCTCCTGATGCGGCGGTGGTTCTGTATTGCCGCTGCGGCTCTGGAGCGGCGGGGTGCTGACGTGCGGATTCCCTTGCGGGTCCACGATACGGCCCGGCGTGGACGGGGGCGCGGGCCGGGCCCTGCGGGCGGCATTCCCCACCCCGCCCCTTCCCGAAACTGGGGCTCCGCCCCAGACCCCGCTCCTCAAACGCCGGAGGCGCTGGATCTCGGCTGATGCCGGCCGCCAGGCGCGGGCTGGGCTGCCGCGGAGCGGCAATTCCAGCCCCGCCGGCGGGTCGGGGGCGGAGCCCCGGGAAGGCGGCCCGCACGGGCTACTTCTCGGTGACGCCCGCCGAGTCGAACGTGGCGACCTCGTGCATCGCCCGGGCCGCGCTCTGGACCAGGGGCAGGGCCAGCAGTGCGCCCGTGCCCTCGCCGAGGCGGAGGTCCAGGTCGACCAGCGGGCGCAGGCCCAGCTTGTTGAGCGCGGCGACGTGGCCGGGCTCCGCGCTGCGGTGGCCCGCGATGCACGCCGACAGGGACTCCGGGGCGATGGCGCGGGCCACCAGGGCGGCCGCGCCGGCGCTGACGCCGTCCAGGATGACCGGCGTACGGAGCGAGGCTCCGCCGAGGAGCAGGCCGACGATCGCCGCGTGCTCCAGGCCGCCGATGGCCGCGAGGACGCCGATGGGGTCCGCCGGGTCCGGCTGGTGGAGTTCCAGGGCGCGGCGTACGACCTCGACCTTGCGGGCGTGGGTCTCGTCGTTGATGCCGGTGCCGCGGCCGGTGACCTCCGCCGGGTCGACCCCGGTGAAGACCGAGATGAGGGCCGCGGAGACCGTGGTGTTCGCGATGCCCATCTCGCCGGTGAGCAGGGCCTTGTTGCCCGCCGCGACCAGGTCGCGGGCCGTCTCGATGCCGACCTCGATCGCGGCGACCGCTTCCTCGCGGGTCATCGCCGGACCGGTGGAGAGGTCCGCCGTGCCGGGGCGGACCTTGCGGGGCAGGAGGCCGGGGGTGGCGGGCAGGTCGCCCGCGACGCCCACGTCGATCACGCAGACCTCGGCGCCGACCTGGTTGGCGAAGGCGTTGCAGACCGCCCCGCCGCCCAGGAAGTTGGCCACCATCTGGGTGGTGACCTCCTGGGGCCACGGCGTGACGCCCTGGGCGTGCACCCCGTGGTCACCGGCGAAGATCGCGACGGCGGCGGGCTCCGGGATCGGCGGCGGGCAGACCCGGGAGAGGCCGCTGAGCTGGGCCGAGATGATTTCGAGCATGCCCAGGGCCCCGGCGGGCTTGGTCATGCGCTTCTGCCGCTCCCAGGCCTCGCCGAGCGCCTTCGCGTCGAGCGGGCGGATGCTGGCGACCGTCTCGGAGAGCAGGTCGTGCGGCTCCTCGCCGGGCAGCGCGCGGCGGCCGTAGGTCTCCTCGTGGACCACCCAGGAGAGCGGACGGCGCTGCGACCAGCCGGCCTGGGCGAGCTCGGGCTCCTCCGGGAACTCGTCCACGTACCCGACGCACAGGTACGCGACGACCTCCAGGTGCTCCGGCAGGCCGAGTTCGCGGACCATCTCGCGCTCGTCGAAGAAGCTGACCCAGCCGACGCCGAGGCCCTCGGCGCGGGCGGCGAGCCAGAGGTTCTCGACGGCGAGGGCCGAGGAGTACGGGGCCATCTGCGGCTGGGTGTGGCGGCCGAGGGTGTGGCGCCCGCCCCGGGTGGGGTCGGCGGTGACGACGATGTTCACCGGGGTGTCGAGGATGGCCTCGATCTTGAGTTCCTTGAACTGCTTCGCCCGCCCCTTGGGCAGCGACTTGGCGTAGGCCTCGCGCTGGCGCTGGGCGAGCTCGTGCATCGTGCGGCGGGTCTCGGCCGACCGGATGACGACGAAGTCCCAGGGCTGCGAGTGGCCGACGCTGGGGGCGGTGTGGGCCGCCTCCAGAACGCGGAGCAGCACCTCGTGCGGGATGGGGTCGGTACGGAAGCCCTTGCGGATGTCACGGCGCTCGCGCATGACGCGCAGGACGGCCTCGCGCTCGGCGTCGGCGTACGCGGGGGCCGGGTCGCCTGCGGCGGGCTCGGCGGCGGGCTCGGGCTGCTCGGCCTGCTCGGCCGCCTCCGGGAGGGCTTCGGCGGGCACCTCGGCCGCGACGGGCTCGGCCGCGGGCTCGGCCGCGGGCTCCGCCTCGGCGAGGAGCGGCTCGGCGGCGTCGGGGGCGGCTTCGGCTGCGGCCGGTGCGGCGGGCTCGGCCACGAGGGGCTCGGGCTGCTGCCCGGGCTGCTGCTCCGGCTGCGCGGGCACCGGCTCGGCGGCTTCGGCCGCCACGGGCTGCGCCGGGTCGGCGGGAGCGGCCTCGGCCGGTTCGGCCGCCACGGGCTGCGGCTGCTGCGCGAACACCGGCTCCGCGGGAACCGGCTCGAAGGGCTCGGCCGCCTCGGGTGCCTGCTGCACGGCTTCGGCCACCACGGGCACGGGCTCGGCCAGGACTGGCTCGGCCTGAAGGGGCTCGGGCTGGACGGCCTCGGGCTGGACCGGCTCCGGCTGCGCGGGCTGGGCCACGGCCTCCGCGGGGACCGGCTCGGGCTGCACCGGGAGCGGCTCCGGCCCGGCCGCGAACGGCGCGGGCCCGGTTGCCCCCGGGGCCACGGGCCCGGCTTCGAGCCCGGTCTCCGGGGCGGAGAACGGCTCCGGCGCCCACGGTTCCCCGGCCTGCGGCGGGACCTCGCCCGGCTGGGGCGCGGCGGCCTCGGCCCGCGGGATGTCGAGGTATTCGGGACCGGTGGTCGGCGGCCCCGCCTGGCGGAGGGGGACCGGCGCGGCCGGGGTGCTCAACGCCGAGGCGGCGGAGGCGCCCTGAGCCGGAGCCATGACCGGAGCCGCGGCGGGCGCCGCGGCCGGACCGCGGTCCGCGAGGGAGCGTACGACTCCGCCGGTGGCCTCGGGCACGGTCGGACCCATGTGCAGCGGGCGGCGGGCCGGGACGGGCGCGGGGCCCGCCGGCGCGGCGGGGGCCGCCTGCGGCGGGACGACCAGCCCGCCGAGGTCGAGCACGCCGGAGTCACGGCCGCCCGCCTCGTGGGCGCCGGCCGTGTAGGAGGCGTCGGGGAAGGACTGCTGGGGGAAGTCGGGGTACGCGGCGGGCTCGGCGTACGCCGCCGGGGCCTCGGGGTACGCGGACCCGGCCCCGTAGGGCGCGTCGGCGTAGGGCGCGTCCGCGTAGTTCGGGAGCTCGCCCAGCGGGGGCTCGACCGGGAAGGCGGGGGCGGGCGGGACGATCTGCGGGTCGCTCCAGGCGCCCTGGCTGCTCGGCATCAGCAGCAGTTCCTCGTCCTCGGGCTCGGCCGGGTCGTCCACGAGGTCCTGGAAGGCGTAGCCGGCCGGGAGCGGCGGCGGGAGCTGGACGGGAGCGGGGATGCCCTGCTGAGCCACCATGCCCGCGTTGTCCGGGTGACCCTCGCCCGGGACCTGGCCGGTGTCAGTCATGCGTACCCCTCGCCCATCGGTTTTGCCTCTTCGATCGCCCGGCGCCCACGAGGCCGCCGAGCGGAGTTGCCGTGCGGGGTTGCCGTGAAGCGCGTTCGCCTCTCAAGCGCCCGCACGACAACCACTAAGCATTGTCGCGCCCGTCAGCCACCGTGGCGGCCATTACCGACACGGTCTGCTGTGGACTGCGCCACGTCGCACGGCCCGGCGGTGTCGCGATGCCCGAATCGTCCGCGGCAGTACGACGATCGGCCAGCCTACCCCGGCCCTCGTATCAGCGGGTCAGGGGGCGTTCGGCGGACAGCAGGAACACCACGGAACGGTCCTGTTCGGCCCAGGTACGGGTGTCGAGGCCCACGGACTGGAGCAGGGCGCACTCGACGGCGTACCCGTGTTCTGTGAGGGCGCGGCCGATGGCCTCCGCCTCGTCGCGCGTGGAGGCGTGGCTGACGATCCGTTCGGGGCGGCGGTCGGCAACGGCCGCGACGACCTCGGCTCCCCCGCCGGCGACGCGTACGACGTCCGGCTCGGGCAGGTTCTCCAGTACGTGCGGGGCGCGGCCGGCGACGACCTGGAGCTGCACTCCTCGCTTGCGGGCGGCGGCCGTTACCCGTTCGCAGGCGTGCGGGTCGGCGTCCACCGCGATGACGGCGGCTCCGAAGGCCGCGGCGTCGACGGCGAACGCGCCGGAGCCGGAGCCGATGTCCCAGACGAGGTCGCCGGTGCGCGGGCCGAGCCGGGCGAGCTGTGCGGCGCGCAGGTGCGCGGACTCGCCCTCGCCGCCCGGGTCGGGCCGGGGCCTGGCCCAGCCGCGGCCGGCCGCGTGGGCCGGGCCCTGTCCGAGCAGCCAGCCCGGGTCGGCGGTGGCGGTCTGTCCGCCGCCGCCGATGACGATGACGACGTTCGGGTCGCGCCAGCTGTGGTCGGCGGCCTTGTCCGAGGTGAGGACGCTCACCTGTTCCCGGTCGGTGCCGAGCTCCTCGCAGATGACGAAGGTGCGGTGGACTCCGTCGAGGAGCAGGGCGAGTTCGGCGGGGCCGGCTCCGGGCGAGGTGAGGACGGCGACCTTGCTGTGGGCGCGGCAGACGTTGACGGCGCGGCGCAGGGTGCGGGGGTGGGCGACGACGACCTGGGCGTCGTCCCAGGGCATGCCGGCACGGGCGAAGGCGGCGGCCACGGAGGAGACGGCGGGGACGACTTCGACCTCGAGGCCGTGTTCGGGGGCGCGCAGGGTGCGTACGACGCCGAAGAAGCCGGGGTCCCCGTCGGCGAGGACGACGGCGGTGCCGCGGTGAGCGGCGATGCGGCGGGCGGCGAGGCCCAGGCTGCCGAGGCGGATGCGTTCGGCGGTGGGCGGGACTTCGGGGAGCGCGAGGTGGTGGGCCGCGCCGGCCACCAGGGTGGCGGCGGAGAGCGCGGACCGGGCGGCCGCGGTCAGGGGTGAGCCGTCCCAGCCGATCACCGTGACCCGGTCGGCCATCGTCGTCAGTCTCCTGGGGTGGGGGCAGGCGAAGCTTCGTCAGGGGGGTCGGGCACGGTGAGACTACCTGGTCATCGGTTCAGTTCCGGTCGGCGCCGACGGCGTAGCCGTTCGCGTCGGCCCGCTGTGCGTAGGAGTACTCGTCCTCGAAACCGTTGTAGCCGTCGTAGCCGGGGCCGTCTTCGAGGTCCTCGGGGACGAGGCTCCAAACGATCAGGTCGGTACGGGTGTCGGTCCAGGTGCCGTCGGCCGTCTGGGTGCGCACTATCCACGCGTTGCGCAGCACGCCCTCGCTGATGCAGCCGATCTTCTGGGCCACCTGCTGGGAGGCGGTGTTGTCGGCGGCGGTGCGCAGTTCGAGGCGTTCGAAGCCCTGGTCGCGGAAGAGCCAGCGGGCCACGGCGAGTACGGACTCGCTGGCGTAGCCCTCGCCGCGGGCCCAGGGGGCGGTGACGTAGGCCGCCTCGGCGGAGCGGGTGCGCCAGTTGGTGTTCTGGAGGTGGACGACGCCGACGAGGCGCTGGGTGAGGAACTCGTTGACGGCGAGGACGAGGCCGCGGCCCTCGGTGCGTTCGGCGTGGGCCCCGCGGGTGGCCCAGCGGTGGGCGTGGGCGTGGGTGTAGGGGTGGGGCGCGCTGGTCCAGGCGGTGACGTGCTCGTCGTTCATCATCTCGGTGAGCGCGGTGACGTCCTCCTCCTCGAAGGGGCGCAGCACCAGCCGGTCCGTGCTGATGGTGACGTCCGGGAAGGTGGTAGTCATGCGCAGCTCCAAGCCTGGGACCGTGGTGCGACCGTGGTGCGAGGCGACCGCGGTGCGGGACCGTTCGTGCGGGACCGTCCCTGCGGGTCGTAGGCCACAGCATGCAGCATCGGCCGCGGGATGTGCATGGCCGGGTTGCCCGGAAGCGGGCAGAGCGCGGCCCCGCGCGCCGACGGGGGCGTGCGGGGCCGTACGGGGGCCCTGCGAAGGCCGGTGGACCCGCGGGGGCGGGCCCGGTGGCTCAGGAGGCGGGGGTGCCGAAGGCCGGGGTGACCGAGCCCTGGTACTTCTCCTCGATGAACTTCTTGACGTCGTCGGAGTTCAGGAGCTTGGCGAGCTTCTGGATCCGCGGGTCGTCCTGGTTGCCTTCCTTCACCGCGAGGAAGTTGGCGTACGGGTTGCCCTCGGACTTCTCCAGGATCAGCGCGTCCTTGGCGGGCGAGAGCTTGGCCTCGATGGCGTAGTTGCCGTTGATGACGGCGGCGTCCACGTCGTTCAGGGCGCGCGGGACCGTGGCGGCCTCCAGCTCCTTGAACTCCAGGCCCTTCTTGTCGGTGATGTCGGACAGCTTGGCGCTGGTGCCGACGCCTTCCTTGAGGGTGATCAGGTTGTTCGCGGCGAGCAGCTGGAGCGCGCGGCCCTCGTTGGTGGTGTCGTTGGGGACGGCGATGGTCTGGCCGGCCTTGATGTCGGTGAGGGCCTTGACCTTCTTGGAGTAGAGGCCGAGGGGCTCCAGGTGCACGTTCACGACGGGCACGATGGTCGTGCCGTTCTTCTTGTTGAAGTCGTCGAGGTACGGCTTGTGCTGGAAGTAGTTGGCGTCGACCTGGCCCTGCTGGGTCGCGGTGTTCGGCAGGACGTAGTCCGTGAACTCCCTGACCTCCAGCTTGAGGCCCTCCTTCGCCGCGAGCTTGTCCTTGACGAAGTTCAGGATGTCGGCGTGGGGGCTCGGGGAGGCCGCGACGACCAGCGGCTTGCTCTCGTCGGTCTTGCCGCCGTCGGCCTTGGTGGAGGACGGGTCCGAGGAGCTGCCGCAGGCGCTGAGGCCGAGGACGAGCGCGGACGCGGTGGCGGCGAGGGCGGTGAGCTTGATGTTCTTACGCACGAAGAGTGCCTTTCTTGCTGAACAAGTACCTGAGACTTGCTGGTGGTGGCCCAAGCACGACAAGTGCGGGCTCTGCTGAGGGGGAAATCTGGGGGAGGCCGGCCGGGCCCGTTCAGGCTGTCCGGCCGCGGCGGGCGAGGAGGCGGACCACGCCGTCGCCGATCAGCTGGATCACCGTGACGATCACGACGAGGACCACGACGGTGGCGACCATGAAGCCGGTCTCGAAGCGCTGGAAGCCGTAGGTGATGGCCTTGGAGCCGAGTCCTTCGCCGCCGACGGCGCCGGCCATGGCGGAGTAGCCGACCAGGGTGATGACGGTGGTGGTCACGCCGGCGACCAGGGACGGAAGGGCCTGCGGGAGGAGCACCTTGCCGACCAGGGTGGGGACGGAGCCGCCCATGGACTCGACGGCCTCGACCAGGCCGTGGTCCACCTCGCGGACGGCGGTCTCGACCAGCCGGGCGAAGAAGGGGACGGCGCCGATCGCGAGCGGGACGATCATGGCGGTGGGGCCGATGAAGGTGCCGACGATCGCGGTGGTGACCGGGATCAGGAAGATCAGCAGGATGATGAACGGCAGCGAGCGGCCTATGTTCACGATCACGCCGAGGACCCTGTTGAGCGGCTGGTTCTGCAGCAGGCCGCCCTTGTCGGTGAGGACCAGCAGGATGCCGATGGGCAGTCCGCCGAGGACGGTCACCAGGGTGGACCACAACACCATGTAGAGGGTGTCGAAGGTGCCCTGGCTGAGCAGGGGCTGCATCTCGGACCAGGTCACTTGGCACCATCCTTGACCAGTGCGGCGATTTCGGTGTCGATGTCGTCGACGAGACCGGTGTCGTCGACGGGGTCCGCGCCGTCGACGATGTCGACCTGGAGGCCCTGCTCGCGCAGGAAGCCGACGGGGACCACGTTCTCCTCGTAGCGGCCGGGAAGCTCGATGCGCATCCGGCCGATCTGCTTGCCCGCGACGGTGTCCATCGCGGCGCCGAGGATCGAGATGTCGATGTTGTACGTCCGCGACAGCTGGGAGATGACCGGCTGGGTGGCGGCGTCCCCGTGGAAGGTGACGTCGAGGACCGTGCGGTCGGGGCCGGTGGCGGAGCCGCTGACCGGGAAGAGCTCGCCGGCGAGCTCCGAGCCGGGGGTGGCGAGCAGTTCGGCGACCGTGCCGGACTCGATGATCCGGCCGTTCTTCATCAGCGCGGCCGAGTCGCAGACGGACTTGACCACGTCCATCTCGTGCGTGATGAGCAGGACGGTCAGGCCGAGCTGCTGGTTCAGGTCGCGCAGCAGCTGGAGGATGGAGCGGGTGGTCTCGGGGTCCAGGGCGCTGGTGGCCTCGTCGGAGAGCAGCACCTTGGGGTCGCCGGCCAGGGCGCGGGCGATGCCGACGCGCTGCTTCTGACCGCCGGAGAGCTGGGCGGGGTAGGCCTTGGCCTTGTCGGCGAGGCCTACGAGGTCCAGGAGTTCCAGGGCCTTGCGGGAGCGTTCGCGTCCGGAGACCCCGAGGATCTCCAGGGGCAGCTCGATGTTGCTCTGGACGGTGCGCGAGGACAGCAGGTTGAAGTGCTGGAAGACCATGCCGATGCGGCTGCGGGCCTCGCGGAGCTCCTTGCCGGCGCGCCGGCCCCGGCCGGCGAGCGCGGTGAGGTCGACTCCGTCGACGGTCACGGTGCCGGTGGTGGGGCGCTCCAGCAGGTTCACGCAGCGGATCAGGGAGGACTTGCCGGCGCCGCTCTGGCCGATGACTCCGTAGACCTCGCCCTCGCGGACGTGGAGATCGACGCCGTCCAGGGCGGTGACCTCGCGGCCACGGGACTGGTAGACCTTCGTGAGGCCCGATGTGGTGATCACAGGATTTCCGTCGCTGTCGAGTGCACGGCGCAGCGGGTGCCGGGCACGGGGCAAACATCTGGGGACGCGGTACGGGCCACAGCCGTCACGCCGTGCGGAACGGGTGGGGTGACGATGGCGACGCGTGCGCGGGGCAGGAGCAGGTCCGCACTGCTGGGCAGCTGGTGACGGAGAGGCTCGGCAAGGTCTCGCTTCGGGGCGCGAGGCGCATGGAAAGGGGCCCTCAGAAGGCGCACATTCGACACATACAACGAGCACCGGGCGTCATCGTCGCCTCGGTCGCAAGGGTGCGGCTGCTCGTCGTGGTCATGGGCCCAAGTAAAGCAGACCCGCTCCCTCACCGATCAACACCGTCCGTATAGCGGACGCATGTGGACCGCATTCCGGACATCACCGGTTGCCCGTCAGCCGTCCGTACGGATCACCAGCCCGACGTCGGTGACCTGCACGGACACGGCCGAGAGGTCCCGTACGACCACGTCCGCGTCCAGCTCGGCCGAGGGGTGCGTTGTGGTCAAGGCCACGGTTCGCATGCCGGCCGCCCGGCCCGCGGCCAGGCCCGCCGGGGCGTCCTCGAAGACCACGCAGCGGGCCGGGTCCACGCCCAGCCGGGCGGCCGCCAGCAGGAAGGGCTCGGGGTCGGGCTTGCCGCGGGTGACGTCGGCGGCGGCGACCAGTTCGGGGAAGTCGATGCCGACCTCGCGCAGCCGGGCCTCGGCGAGCGGGCGGGTGGCGGAGGTGACCACCGCCCAGCGGCCGGCGGGCAGGGCGGAGAGCAGGTCCTTGGTGCCGGGGAGCAGCAGGACCCCGCCGGCCACGTCCTCGACCTCCAGGGTCTCGATGCGGGCCAGCGCCGCGGCCCGTACGGGGCCGGGGAGCAGCTCGGCGATGATCTCCGCAGCGGGACGGCCGTGCAGCTCGACGCGGGCGAACTCCTCATCGGTGATCCCGTACTCCCGGGCCCATCGGGTCCAGCAGCGGTGCACCGATCCCATGGAGGAGACGAGCGTGCCGTCGTTGTCGAACAGCAGGGCTTCGGCATGCAGGTTCATGCGCTCCAGGAAAGCCCGGGGCCAGGGGTGCGCGCATCGGGTCTTTCGGCCCGTAATACCCTCGCAGCATGCTCGATGCCCTGACGGTCGCCATCGGCGTGGCCGCACTCGCCCTCGCCGCCTGGTGCGGCCATGCCACCTGGCGGGACCAGCCGACCAAGGACTGGCACTTCATCGGCATGGCCGTGGTGACCCTGCTGGTGCTGGCCCAGCTGGTGGTCGGGGTGGTCAAGCTGGCCCAGGGCGGGAAGCCCGACGAGGGCACGGTGATCTTCGTGGCCTACCTGCTGGGCGCCCTCGTGGCGATCCCGGGTGCCGCGCTGCTCTCGCTGACCGAGCGGACCAAGTGGGGCTCCGCGACGGTGGCCGCGGCCGCGGTCGTCCTCGCCGTCCTCGAAGTGCGGCTCTACGACATCTGGGGAACGACCGGTGCCTGACACGACGACCGACGCCCCCGCCGGACGCAAGCGCCTGGTCTCGGGGCCCGGGCTGCTGCTGGTCTGGCTGTACGGGGTGATGGTGGTGGGTGCGGTGTCGCGCTCCGCCTACCAGATCTCCACCGAGTTCGACCGGGCGCCGCTGGCGTACGCGCTGTCCGCGGCGGCCGCGCTGGCCTACGCCTTCATCACGTACTCGCTGGTGCGCGGCGGGGAACGGGCCCGCAAGGCGGCGCTGCTGTGCTGCGCCGCCGAGCTGGCCGGCGTACTGGTGGTGGGCACCTGGACCCTGCTGCGCCCGGAGGCCTTCCCCGACGCGACCGTGTGGTCCGAGTTCGGAATGGGCTACCTGTTCATCCCGGTGATCCTGCCGATCACCGGGATGATGTGGCTGCGCGCCAAGCGCTGAACGCCGGCATCACGCGCCGGGCATCATGCACCGGACGTCACGCACCGGGCCTTGCGCGCCGGGCGTCAGGCGTCAGGCGCTGACGGCGAACTCGGTCGGGTCCTTGGCGTCCTTCTCCAGGATCACCAGCTGCACGCCGTCCGAGGCCGTGCGGCCGCCGACCTTCGTGTAGCCGGCCTTCCGGTACAGCCGCAGGTTGGACTCGCTCTTGTGCCCGGTGTGCAGGCGGAAGCGGGTGGTCTCGGCGTGCCCCGCGAGGGCTTCCTCGACGGCGCGCAGCAGCCGGGCACCGAGTCCGTGACCCTGGAGGCGCGGGTGGACGCAGAGCTTGGCGATCTTGCCGGTGCCGTCCTCGTCGACGCTGCCGCGCACGGTGCCCACGACCTCGTCGCCGAGGCGGGCCACGAGCACGGTGTCCGTCGCGAGCTCCTCCTTGAGGGAGTCCAGGGACTGGGTGAGCGGCTGGATCAGGTAGTTGCCGTACAGCTCGGCCTCGCGCTGGAAGGCCAGGTACTGCAGTTTGAAGATCTGCTCAGCGTCCTCGGCAGCCGCCGCCGAAATGGTCACGCTCATGCCCATGTGCGCATGCCTCCCGCTCACCTGGTGGCCCGTTGGTCTACCGCTCCTTTCCCCGCGGGGCAGGAGCTGCAACCTCTGCAGCCAGCATTCTGCGCAGACATCCCAGGCAACGGGAACGGACGGGCCCCAAACTTCCTTGTGAGATACCCAACTCTCCTGCGATTTCACGGTAAGTGAGGTCTCTGGGCGAAAGAAGTGCCTTCATCAGCTCCGGGCAGCGTCCCGGCAATCGGGCGACCGCCGACCGGAGCGCCCGCTTCTCCTCGCCGTGCAGGAGGGCGTCTTCCGGTTCGGCGGCGCCGCCTCCGTGGGCGGCGCCGGGCCGCCGGTGGCCGTCCGCGACGGGGTGGCGGTGGTCGTAGGCCACCTCCCGGCGGGCGCGGCGCCGGGCGCGCCGGGCCTCGGCGCGCACCGCCCGCCGCAGCCAGCGGGCGGGCTCCGCCGGGTCGGCGGCGTCGGGGGTGCGCCCGTCGCCTTCCAGCAGCCTGACCCAGACGGCTTGTTCCAGGTCGGCCGCGTCCACTCCGGTGCCCGGGGCCTCCGCGGCCGCCTCGGCGGAGAGCAGCGGGCCCAGTTCGTTCACGAGGTCGGGGTCCTTCAGCAGGTCCATGCCGGGCGGGACGCGGGGGCCGGGCCCGGCGGTTTCCCCGCCGGGCTCCGGACACCCGTGCGACGGGCCACCCGCTGCCGATTCACCGGGTGACGGGGCGCCCGCTACGGATTGACGGGGCGACGGCCCGGCCGGAAGGCCTCCGCCGCGAGCAGTCCGGTGTCCGGGTTGTCGGTGAAGATGCCGTCGATGCCCTGTTCGAAGTAGGTACGGAAGGCGGCGAAGGCGTCGCCGTACGCGGCCGGATCCGTGCCCTTGCGGAAGTCGGCCGGCAGGAAGCTGTTCTCGTTGCGCGCGGTGTAGGGGTGCAGCACCAGCCCGCGGGCGTGGGCGTCCTTCACCAGCGTGGTCGGCGTACCGAGCCGGCCCGCCGCGTCGCGCGGGATGACCAGGTCCAACGTCGGGCCGATGCCCTGGGCGAAGCCGGCGATCCACTTCAGGCCCTCGGGCGTGACCAGGTCCGCGACCGTACGCGGGTCCTTGGCCTGTTCGAAGTCCCAGGGGCGGGTGTTCGCGGCGGAGAGCAGGACCACGCGCGGCGCCGAGACCAGCCGGGCGAGCCGCTGCATGCTGGAGGGTTCGAACGACTGGAGGAAGACGGCGGCGCTGCGGCCGTCGCGCCCGTAGCGGCGCAGGAGCCGCGCGAGGGGCTCCTCCAGTCCGAGGCCGAGGGAGCGGAAGTACGTGGGGTGCTTGGTCTCGACGTGCAGCCAGACCCGCTTGCCGCGCCGCCTGCCCTCGCTGTCGGCCCAGCGGAGCACCTCCTCGAAGGTCGGCACGGCCCACCGGCCGTCGTACAGGGTGTTGCGCTGACGGACGGCGGGGATACGTTCCTTCGCGCGCAGGGTCTTGAGCTCGGCGAGGGTGAAGTCCTCGGTGAACCAGCCGGTGACCGGGACGCCGTCGACGGACTTGGTGGTGCGGCGGGAGGCGAACTCGGGGTGGTCGGCGACGTCCGTCGTTCCGCTGATCTCGTTCTCGTGACGGCACACCAGGTGGCCGTCCCGGGTCGGGACCAGGTCCTGCTCCACGACGTCGGCGCCCAGGTCGAGCGCGAGCTGGTAGGAGCCGAGGGTGTGCTCCGGCCGGTATCCGCTGGCGCCGCGGTGGCCGATCACCGTCGGGACGGGGAGTTCCCGGAAGCCGCCGCCCCCGCCTCCTCCCCCGCGACCGCTCTCCGCCGCCGAGGCGGTTCCCGCCGAGAGTCCGGCGATGCCCGCGCCCGCCGCCAAGGCGGCCGCTCCCAGGACCGTGCGCCGCGCTGCCCCACCCTGCGTCATGAGTGCCACTCCTCGTCCTGAAGGGGTCAGGGACCCCGGGATCTCGGATGTCCCGGCGTCTCGCGGCCCCGATTCGGCGTCGTGATCGTAGGCACCTGCCCGTGTCCGGTGTGTGAGACGACGGGGAACATGGCGGAAACACACGTCAACACTGCGTATCCGACACGTGAACCCGATGTGCGATCAGACCTGACCCGCGAGTATCGTCCTCACCTGCACTACCGGTGTAGTGCGAAACCCGCTTTTCGATGCCGGAGGGCTCACGTTGTTCCGTACCGCGCTCATCAAAGCCACTGTCGGACCCGTCATGCGCATGATGTTCCGCACCCGCGTCGAGGGCATCGAGAACATTCCGGGCACCGGGCCGGTGATTCTGGCGGGCAACCACCTCACGTTCATCGACTCCATGATCCTCCCGCTGGTCTGCGACCGTACGGTCCACTTCATCGGCAAGGACGAGTACGTGACGGGCAAGGGGCTCAAGGGTCGCCTGATGGCGTGGTTCTTCACGGGTGCGGGAATGATCCCCGTGGACCGGGACGGGGCCAACGGCGGGGTCGCGGCCCTGATGACCGGCCGCCGGATCCTCGAAGAGGGCAAGATCTTCGGCATCTACCCCGAGGGCACCCGCTCCCCCGACGGCCGGCTCTACCGCGGCCGCACCGGCATCGCGCGCCTCACCCTGATGACGGGCGCGCCCGTGGTCCCGTTCGCGGTGATCGGCACCGACAAGCTCCAGCCGGGCGGCGCCGGCATGCCGCGCCCGGGCCGGGTCACGGTCCGCTTCGGCGAGCCGATGGAGTTCTCCCGCTACGAGGGCATGGACCGCGACCGCTACGTGCTGCGCGCCGTCACCGACTCGGTGATGGCCGAGGTCATGCGCCTCTCCGGCCAGGAGTACGTCGACATGTACGCCACCAAGGCCAAGGCGGCCTGACCCGCTACTGCCGCTGGAGGGACCGGCTGACACCCGCCGCCGTCGTGGTCGCGAGGATCCAGCCGGTCACGATCAGCAGGTACGAGAGCCACTGGTGCCAGCCGCTCGGCGCGTAGGCCGACTCCTGGCCGAAGCTGATGATCGGCACCAGCAGGTCGAGCGTGTAGAACACCGGATTGAAGTCCGGGGCCTCGCCCGTCTTCAGGGGCCGCGGCGGATCCATCCCGTACGCGATCGCTCCGGTCAGTAGCAGGGCCAGCAGCCAGCCCACCGCCCGCAGCGGCCGGAAGCCGTACCCGACGGTGACGTCCTGGAGCTTTCCCCACAGCCGGGCGGGCCGGGGCAGGGTGCGGCGGTGCCTGCGCAGCTTGGCGAGTTGAACTGTGCGGGCAGCAGCCTCGTCGCCCGCCGTACGGTAGGCCGCGGCGAGCTGTTCGTACGCGTACGGCAGGTAGCCCGACTCCTCGCGCTCCAAGGCGGGCAGTCGCCGCTCGGCGGGCAGGTGCGGGCTCATCGCCCGGTAGCTGAGCCCGGCCAGTCGCACCGTACCCGGCCAGGTCTCGGGCTCTATGTGCAGCAGGTCGATCTGGGAACGGCGCAGGTTGACCGTGCCCTGGATGGTGTCGCAGTCCCGCAGCCAGAACTCGCCGACGGTGCAGCTGCTGGCCCGCAGGGCGACGCCGCCGGGAGTGACGAAGCGGGCGTAGGCGAAGTTGAGCTGGCCGGGGATACGGGATCCGGTGAGGTTGACCCGGCCGCGCAGCTCAGCGCGCATCGCCCGCAGGTCGGTGCCGACGGTCACGGTCTCCGCGTGCAGGGCCGTACCGCCGGGCTCGTGGAGGCGGGCGTCGTCCAGGTTGATCTGGCCTCCGACGACCGCGCCGTTGACCCGCGTCTGGCCGTGTACGGTCAGGTCGAAGGCGATGATGTCGGTGCCGATGGTGGCGTGGTTGAGCTGGAGCGGTGCCTCTCCGGCCAGTTCGCCCTCGACCGGGCCGATCACGGCACCCTGGAGGAAGAGACCACCGGATATCTGGGCCCCTGCGAGGCGCACCGGGCCGCTGATCCGGCAGCAGGACAGCCGCAGCACGACTTCGACGCGGACGGTGGACGCGGTCAGGCCCGGCAAGCACGACTCGGTGAGGACGAGTGCGCGCAGCCGTGCCCCGTAGAGCCCCGGTTTGCGTTCGAACCAGCAACCGCGCATCCGCATCGGGACGTCGATCGCGGCGTACTTGAGGTCCAGTTTCCCGGTGACCTTTGCGCCCTTGATCTTGAGGCCGGCGACTTGGCCGGCCACGCTGGGTTCACTGAGCAGCAGCGCCATGAGCACCTCGGCGCGCACGGTGCGTTCCGGTCCCCAGGAGGCTCCGTCGGTCGCGTCCTCGTCGGGACTTTCCCGGAAGTCGACGCCTTCCCCGCGCGGGAAGGCCTCCCATACGCGGCGTTCCGCCGGGGTAAGATCGTTGATCTCCATCGCCGGGATGGTGTCCCGTGGCTCCACGAGCTGTCAACTCCTGGCGGGACAGCACCTCCTGGCGGGGGGTCAGTGTTCGATGCCGTCCTGGAGCCTCTGCCCCTTGAGCAGGAACCAGGCGGCCGCGGCGGTGGCCAGCAGGACGGCCGCGCCGACGCCGGAGGCCAGCCGCAGCCCGTCCACGAAGGCCTCCTGGGCCGCTCCCACCATCTGCCCGGCGGTGTGCGGATCCAGCGCCTTGGCGGCCTCCACGGCCCCGCCGAGGGATTCGTGCGCGGCGTCGGCGACGGGGCCCGCGACGGAGGCCGGGGCGGTGAAGCCCTGGTAGACGCCGGTGACGATGGAGCCGAGCAGGGCGATGCCGAGGGCGGCGCCGAGTTCGTACGCCGTCTCGGAGACGGCCGAGGCCGAACCGGCCTGCTCCTTGGGCACGCTGGAGAGGATCACGTCGGCGGTGACGGTGAAGGAGAATCCTGCGCCGAGGCCGACGATGAGCAGCGAGGCGCCGAGCAGCGGGTAGGCGGCCTCCCGGTGGATCAGGGTGAGCACGGCCAGGGCCAGGCCGATGCCGGCGAGGCCGCCGGCGACGACCGACCGTACGGAGTACCTGCGGGCGTACCGGCCCGCGACGAGTCCGGTGACCACCGCGCCGATGGCGGCGGGCAGTTCGGCCAGGCCGGCCTCCAGGGGATCGCGGCCCTGGACGAGCTGGAGGAACTGGGAGAGGAAGAAGACCAGCCCGGAGAGGCCGAAGACGGTGAGCAGGTCGGCGAGGACCGCACCGGAGAAACCGCGGTGCTTGAAGAGCCGCATGTCGAGCAGCGGGGACGGCAGGCTGAACTGGCGGCGGACGAAGGCGTACAGGCATCCCGCGCCGAGTACGGCGGCGGCCCAGACGCCCCAGGTCAGGCCGTGGGTGGCGACTTCCTTGACGGCGTAGACCACACCGATGACGCCGACGAGGGACAGGGCGACACTGAACAGGTCCCAGGGGCCGGCGACCGGGTTCTTGGACTCGGGCAGCAGCTTGATGCCGACGAGGACCAGCGCGACCATGACGGGCAGGTTGATGAGGAAGACCGAGCCCCACCAGAAGTGCTGGAGCAGGGCTCCGCCGACGACGGGTCCGACGGCCGCGCCGGCCGAGGCGGTGGCGCCCCAGATGCCGATGGCGAGGCTGCGCTCCTTGGCGTCGTGGAAGATGTTGCGGATCAGCGCGAGGGTGGACGGCATCAGGGTCGCGCCGGCCACGCCGAGCAGGGCCCGGGCGACGATCATCATCTCGGGGCTGGTCGCGTAGGCGTTCAGGACCGAGACGGCGCCGAAGGCGGTGGCGCCGACGAGGAGCAGCTTCTTGCGGCCTATGCGGTCGCCGAGGGAGCCCATGGAGACGAGCAGGCCGGCGATGACGAAGGAGTAGATGTCGCCGATCCAGAGCAGCTGGGTGCCGGACGGCTTGAGGTCCTCGCTGAGGGACGGGGTGGCGAGTCCGAGTACGGTGGCGTCCACCGCGACCAGCAGAACGGCCAGGACGAGCACGGAGAGCGCCAGCCAGCGCCCGGGGCTCTTGACCTCGGCCCCCTCCAGCCGGTTCAGCTCTTCGGTACGGCTCATCACTCCACGCTCCGTCTTGCGCCACCGAGCAGCAGCTCGGTGATCATGTACTGGAAGTCCTTGGCGGCGACCCGGCCGTCCATGACGGCCCAGGCGCAGGTGCCGATGAGGCCGTAGAGGGCCTCGGTGAGCCACGCGGGGCTCAGGTCGATCCGGATGTCGCCCTCGTGCTGGCCGCGCCGGAAGAGCGCGCCGACCCGGGCGTCGAGCCGGGCCCAGCCCTCGTGGACCTGGTCGCCCTCGAAGAGCTGGTTCTCGGTGACGAGGAAGGCCAGCAGCTGGCCGTTCGGCTCCGCCTCGGCGACGAGCCGCTTCAGCGCCTCGACCGCCGTGCCCTCTTCGAGCCGGGCGTTGTCGAAGGCCACCTCGAACTCGCGGATGCCGAGTTCTTCGAGGGCCCGTACGAGGGCGTCGCGCCCGGCGAAGTGCCGGTGCAGGGTCGCGCGGCCGATTCCGGCGGCGCGGGCGACCTCGTCCATCGTGGCGGTCGATTTGCGGGAGAGCAGGGCCGCCGCGTCGCGGAGCACCTGGTCACGATCCATGGCCATGAGACAAGCATACCCCGAATGAGACTACGACGTCTCATTCGATCCAAAAATGGGCTGCCGAGGGGCACCCGGAGAGGAATCCTGCCGAGATGCACGACGAGAGGAAGCCGATGAAGCCGCTGCTGCTGATCGACGTCGACGGACCGCTGAACCCCTACGCGGCCAAGCCCCAGCGCCGCCCCGAGGGCTACACCACCCACCGGATGCGCCCGACGGGCTGGACGCAGGCCCAGAGCTCCAAGCCCCTGCGGGTCTGGCTGAACCCCGGCCACGGAGCGGAGCTGCTCGCGCTGGCGGACGCGTACGAGCTGGTCTGGGCCACCACGTGGAAGGACGAGGCCAACGACTGGATAGGCCCGCAGCTGGGCCTGCCGAGACTGCCGTACATCGACTGGCCGGTGATGCACGGGCGCGCGCCGCGCGGGACCTTCTGGAAGACCCAGTACATCGT
This sequence comes from Streptomyces sp. NPDC048255, assembly GCF_040652415.1. Taxonomy (NCBI): domain Bacteria; kingdom Bacillati; phylum Actinomycetota; class Actinomycetes; order Kitasatosporales; family Streptomycetaceae; genus Streptomyces; species Streptomyces sp. NPDC048255. The sequence goes on along the minus strand of NZ_JBEZMA010000040.1, from coordinate 31,702 downwards.
GGAGTACGCGGCCGGCCGGCCCTTCGCCTGGATCGACGACGACATCACCGCCATGGACCGGGAGTACGTCGAGCAGCGCCACCCCGCGCACGCCCTGCTGAGGTACGTCGACGAGCGGATCGGGCTGACCGGGGAGGACTTCGGCGCGCTGCGCGACTGGGCGGCGTAGGGCGGGCCCCTCCACGGCGTGGCGGGGCCCGTTGCCCTCGGGCCGGGATCAGGTGAGGGCCGAGGCCAGCAGCCGAGCGGTCTTCTCGACCAGCGCGCTGTCCCTGGGGCCGGTCGGTGCGCCCGGTTTCGTCGTCAGGACCGCCATCACGATCGGAGTGCCGTCCGGCGGCCACACCACGCCCACGTCGTTGGCCACCCCGTACTGGTGCCCGCCACCGGTCTTGTCCGCCAGGATCCAGTCCGCGGGAAGGCCGGCCTTGAACCGTTCGGTGTTCGTCGTGTTGGCGATCAGCCAGCCGGTCAGCATCCGGCGGTCCCGCGGCGACAGCGCGTCGCCGAGGAGCAGGCGCGCGTAGGTCCTGCCGATGGCCCGGGGGCTGGTGGTGTCGGTGACCCGACCGGGTTCCGCCGAGTTCAGTTCGGGTTCGTAGCGGTCCAGCCGGGTGGTGCGGTCCCCGAGCGAGCGGCTGAAGCGGGTGATCGCGGTGGGGCCGCCCAGTTCCTCCAGGAGCAGGTTGGCGGCGGCGTTGTCGCTCAGGCTGACGGAGGCGGCGCACAGGGCCTCGACCGTCATGCCGTCGGCCACGTTCGCGGGCTTGCCGGTTTCCGGTCCGTACTCCGACTTGTCGACGTACTCCTGCGTGTACCGGATCCGCTTGGCGAGGAACTCGCCGTCCTCGTCGAGGTCGCGCAGCACGGCCGCGGCGGCGAGCCCCTTGAACACCGAGCAGATCGGGAAACGCTCGTCCGCGCGGTACACCACCGTCCGGCCCGTGCCCGTGTGGCGGGCGAACACGCCCAGCCGGGCAGAGTGCTCCCGCTCCAGCTCCCTCAGCCGCCGGGTCACGGCGGCCTCGGGGTCCGCCGCGTGTGCGCGGCCACCGGCGGCCGTGGCCAGGCCGGTGAACAGCACGGTCCCCGTGCCGAGTGCCAGTAACGCGCGCCGGGACGGACCGGTTCCTGCGGTATCCACCATCGTCTCCTCGCCTCCGTCGATCAGGTCACCGTCCAACACGCTCCTCGCGGGCCGGACGGTTCCCTGCGGCGGGGACTGCGGAGCCGTCTACTGCTTGTGGGCGGCCCAGGCGTGCTGGATCACCAGGTCGGCCTTCAGCTCGGTGAGTTGGACCGCGACCGCCGAGGGGGCGGTGCCGCCGCGGCCGTTGCGGGAGGCCACTGCGCCCTTGACGTTGAGGACGGTGCGGACCTCGGGGGTCAGGTGCTCGGAGATCTTCGCGAACTGTTCGTCCGTCAGCTCGTCGAGTTCGATGCCGAAGGCTTCGCACTCCTTGACGCACTCGCCGGCCACCTCGTGCGCGACGCGGAACGGCACGCCCTGCTTGACCAGCCACTCCGCGATGTCGGTGGCGAGCGAGAAGCCGGCCGGAGCGAGCTCCTCCATCCGCTCCCGGTTGACCGTGAGCGTGGCCATCATCCCGGTGAAGGCGGGCAGCAGGACCTCAAGGGTGTCGCAGGAGTCGAAGACCGGCTCCTTGTCCTCCTGGAGGTCCCGGTTGTACGCCAGCGGCAGCGCCTTGAGCGTGGCCAGCAGGCCCGTCAGGTTGCCGATGAGCCGGCCCGACTTGCCGCGCGCCAGTTCCGCGATGTCCGGGTTCTTCTTCTGCGGCATGATCGACGACCCGGTGGAGAAGGCGTCGTGCAGGGTCACGAAGGAGAACTCCTTCGTGTTCCAGATGATGATCTCCTCCGCGATCCGGGACAGGTTGATCCCGATCATCGCGGTGACGAAGGCGAACTCGGCGACGAAGTCGCGCGAGGCCGTGCCGTCGATCGAGTTGCCGACCGAGCCCCGCTCGAAGCCCAGGTCGGAGGCGACCGCCTCCGGGTCCAGGCCCAGCGAGGAACCGGCCAGGGCCCCCGAACCGTACGGGGAGACCGCGGTCCGGGTGTCCCACTGGCGCAGCCGCTCCGCGTCCCGGGAGAGGGACTGCACGTGGGCCAGGACGTGGTGCGCGAAGAGCACCGGCTGTGCGTGCTGGAGGTGGGTCCGGCCCGGCATGGCCACGTCGTGGTGCGTCTCGGCGAGGCCGACCAGCGCGTCCTGGAGGTCCGCGATCAGGCCGCCGATGATCCGGGCGTGGTCGCGCAGGTACATCCGGAAGAGGGTGGCCACCTGGTCGTTGCGGGACCGGCCGGCCCGCAGCTTGCCGCCGAGGTCGGCGCCGAGCCGCTCCAGCAGGCCGCGCTCCAGGGCGGTGTGCACGTCCTCGTCGGCGATGGTGCCGGTGAAGGAGCCGTCGGCCACGTCGGCCTCCAGCTGGTCCAGGCCGGCGAGCATGCGGTCGAGTTCCCCGGCCGTGAGCAGGCCCGCCTTGTGGAGCACGCGGGCGTGGGCGCGCGAGCCGGCGATGTCGTACGGGGCGAGGCGCCAGTCGAAGTGGACCGACGCGGAGAGCTTCGCGAGGGCCTCGGCGGGGCCGTCGGCGAAGCGGCCGCCCCAGAGCCGGACGTCACCGTTGTTGCTGCTCACAGCTACTGCTCCTCAAGAGGTGGATCTACGACACCGGCTCCCCGCCGCGGAGGTAACGGGGAGCCGGCCTTGGTACTGCGTAACGACTCAGGCGAGGTCGCGACGCGCGGCGATCTTGGAGGACAGACCGAAGATCTCGATGAAGCCCTGGGCCTTGGACTGGTCGAAGGTGTCGCCCGAGTCGTAGGTCGCGAGGTTGAAGTCGTACAGCGACTCGTCGGACTTCCGGCCGGTGACGACGGCGCGGCCACCGTGCAGGGTCATCCGGATGTCACCGGTGACGTGCTGGTTGGCCTCGTTGATGAAGCCGTCCAGGGCCCGCTTGAGCGGGGAGAACCACAGGCCGTCGTAGACCATCTCGCCCCAGCGCTGCTCGACCTGCCGCTTGTAGCGGGCCAGCTCGCGCTCGACGGTGACGTTCTCCAGCTCCTGGTGGGCGGTGATCAGCGCGATCGCGCCCGGGGCCTCGTACACCTCGCGGGACTTGATGCCCACGAGCCGGTCCTCGACCATGTCGATCCGGCCGACGCCCTGGGCCCCGGCGCGGTCGTTGAGCTGCTGGATCGCCTGGAGCACGGTGACGGGCTTGCCGTCGATGGCGACCGGGACGCCCTCCTTGAAGGAGATGACGACCTCGTCGGCCTCGCGCGGCAGGGCCGGGTTCGAGGTGTACTCGTAGATGTCCTCGATCGGGGCGTTCCAGATGTCCTCCAGGAAGCCCGTCTCGACGGCGCGCCCGAAGACGTTCTGGTCGATGGAGTACGGGGACTTCTTGGTGGTCGCGATCGGGAGGTTCTTCTCCTCGCAGAAGGCGATCGCCTTGTCCCGGGTCATCGCGTAGTCGCGGACCGGGGCGATGCACTTCAGGTCCGGGGCGAGGGCGACGATGCCCGCCTCGAAGCGGACCTGGTCGTTGCCCTTGCCGGTGCAGCCGTGGGCGACGGTCGTGGCGCCGTGCTTCTTGGCGGCGGCGACCAGGTGCTTGACGATGGCCGGCCGGGAGAGCGCCGAGACCAGCGGGTACCGGTCCATGTAGAGGGCGTTCGCCTTGATCGCCGGGAGGCAGTACTCGTTGGCGAACTCGTCCGAGGCGTCGGCGACCTCGGCCTCGACCGCACCGCAGTCGAGCGCGCGCTTGCGGATGACGTCCAGGTCCTCGCCGCCCTGGCCGACGTCCACGGCAACGGCGATGACCTCGGCGCCCGTCTCCTCGGCGATCCAGCCGATGGCGACGGAGGTGTCCAGGCCGCCCGAGTAGGCGAGTACGACGCGCTCGGTCACGGGTTTCTCCTTACGGTGCATTCAACGACAGGCATAACTATGCACTACTCCGTATGTTTCGTCAATCGACGCGATAAGGGGAGGTCAGCGGGCGTGTCGCTCACCTACTCTGCGGCCATGCAGATACTCCCGCCGCTGTCCCGGACCGCCTTGTACTCGCCCGGCGAGCGGCTGCTCCACGGCAAGGACCCGGTGCGCTCCCTCGACGGCGACGGCCCGCGGGCCTGGACGGAGCTCGACGCGCAGGTCTACTACGCCACCCACTCCCGCGGCGGGCGCTCCTCCGGCCGCGTCCGGGTGGGCCCGCACTGGTTCGACGACCGGGAGATCACCGACTGGGGCACCGCCCCGCACTGGCACGACGGGCACGGGGTCACCTGGGCCTCCACTCCCCCGGCCGAGCCCGAACTCGCGCTGTGCCTGTGCCACGGCGACCCCCGGGTGCGGGAGGCCGCCCTCGGGCACGCCGCGGGGCGGCCGGGCGTGCTGCCGCTGGTGCTGATCCGGTGCGCCGACTTCCAGGAGCCGGTACGGGAGGCGGCGCGGGCGGTGCTGGCCGCGGAACTGGACGCGGCCGGGGAGGAGGCCGTACGGGCCCTGGTGCCCCTGGCCCTGCTGGTGAGCACGCGCCGGCACGGGGCCCGGGCCTGGGACCTGGTCCTGGAGCGGCTCGGCTCCCCGCCGGCCGACCGGATCGCCGAGCTGGCCGGACACGCGGACGCGGAGGTGCGCCTCGGCGCCGTACCGGCCGCGCTGGCCCACCGGCTGCTCCCGGCGGACGGCGTCGCGGACCTCGCCGACGACCCGGAGGCGCGGATCCGCTTCGCGGCGCTGCGCTCGGGCCTGCTCCCGGCGGAGCGGACGGCCGGGCTCGTCCTCACCGGGAAGTGCCCCGAGATCCGGCGGGCGGCCCTCGAACTGGCCCTGGAGGCCGGGACACTGACGCCCGAACGGCTGCTGGAGACCGCCGCCGCGAGCCGTGACCGCGTGGTGCGGCGGCGCTGCGAGGAGTTGGCCCGCCCTGCCCTCGACAGCCTCTCCGGTCCCCTGCTCGACTCGCTGCTCGTCCACCACCGCGCGTCCCTGCGGGTGGTCGCCGTCGGCGCCCTGCGCCGCGCCGGGCGGGCCGGGGAGCTGACCGCCCGCCTGGCGGACCCGGCGGCGACGGTACGGGAGGCCGCCCGCCGGGAGCTGCGCGCCGCCGGGCAGGACCCCCTCGCCCACTACCGCGCGCGGTGCGCGGACTCCCCCGTGCCCGGGGCCGTGTTCGGGCTGGCCGAGGCCGGGGACGCGTCGGACCTGCCGCTGCTGCGGCGCCTCGCGGGGCACCCGGAGGGCCGCGTGCGGGCCGCGGCCCTCTCGGGGCTGCGCCGGCACGGCGCGGCGACGCCGGAAGAGCTGCTGCCGTACCTGGCCGACCCGCACGCGCCGGTGGTCGGGGCGGTCCGCTCGCTGGTGGTCCCGTACGCGCGCACCCGGCCGGAGTCCTGGCTGCTGAAGCTGTTCGCGCCCGGCCGGCCGGACGCCGTCCGGGTCGCGGGCCTGGCCCTGCTGGAGCTGCGGCCGCTGCTGACCCGGCGCCGGATCGCCCGCTCCCTGACCTCGCACGGCGACCCCGCCGTGCGCGGCTGGGCCCGGGAGCTGCTCCAGCAGCGCCTGAAGTGGGAGCTGTACGCGGGCCGGGACGCGGCACTGAAGCTCGCCGACGGTACGGGCGCGCCGCTCGACGAGGTGGTCGACACCGAGGACCCCGCCGCCTGGACCGCACTGGACATCGGCGTGCGGTACATGGCCCCCTACGAGGCCAAGGCCTTCGGCTCCCGGGCCGCGACCGCCCTGTGCCACTGGAACGGGCGGATCCGCGAGGGCGCGGTCGTCGCGGCCGCGGGCGACCCGGAACTGCTGCCGCTGGTCGTCCTGCGCTGCGCGGACTGGGTCCCGCAGGTCCGGGAGGCCGCCCGGCGCGTCGTCGCCGACGCGCTGCGGGACTCCGGGGAGCGGACGCTGCGCGCCGCGACCCCGATGGTGATGCACCTGCGCGAGCGCAACGAAGGCCGCTGGGCCGTCGAGGCGTTCGAGTCGGCGCTGCGCGAGCCCCGGTACGCGGCGGTCCGGGCGGAGCTGTGCTCCCACAGCGACCTGCGGACCCGGCGGGCGGCCGTACGGATCAGCCTGGAGGGCGCGGGCTCCGGGGAAGGGCTCGCGCTGGCCCGGCGCGCCGCCGCGGAACCGGACGCGGTGCTGCGGGACCTGTGGACCGGGGCCGCGCTGGCCGTCATGGCGGCGCACGGCTCCGATGACCCGGCCGTCGACGCGCTGCTGGCCTCCCGCTCCGGTTCCGTCCGGGCGGCTGGCGTCACGGCCCTGCGCGCGGCGGGCCGGGCCGGGGAGGCCCCCGGCCACCTCGCCGACCGCTCGGGGGCGGTCCGGGCCTGCGCCCGGTGGCTGGTCCGGCAGCAGGGCGGCGACTCCCGCGCCCACTACCTGCGGCTGTGCGCGGACTCCCCCTCGCCCGGGGCCGCCCTCGGCCTCGCGGAGTGCGCCGACCGGGCGGACGCCGCCGTGCTCCGCGGCCTGCTCGGCCACCGTGACGGGCCGGTCCGGGCGGCGGCCGTGGCGGGGCTGCGGATGCTCGGCGTACCCGAGCCCGGCCCGGAGGCGCTGCTCCCGCTGCTGGACGACCCGTCACCGGCCGTGGCCCGCGAGGCGGCCCGGTCGCTGCTGCCGGTGGCCGGCCGGCTGCCGGCCGGCCGGCTGACGGTCCGGACCCGGCCGGAGCACCCGGCGCACACCCGCCGGGCCGCCGTACGACTGCTGGCCGCCCAGGGGGCGGACGAGGGGCTGCCGCCTCTGACCGCCGTGCTGGAGGACCCCGACCCGGCGCTGAAGACGCTCGCCCTGGCCCTGCTGCGGCGGTGGGACTGGCAGGCGACGGCGCGCGGGGGCGGCTTCGAACCGACGGAGATGCGGGCGCTGTTCTGGAGGTACAAGCGGGAACTCAGTTGGGGCGAGATGCGCGCGACGCGTCTCGACCTGTGAAAACACAGCCCCCAGCCACCTCCTGTCCGATAATCACATCATGGGAAAGCTCTACGCACGTATAGACGGCCGGCTGCGCACGTTCATCGAGGAGCAGCCGGTCTTCTTCACCGGCACCGCCCCGCTCGCGGGCGACGGCCACGTCAACCTGTCCCCCAAGGGCCGCGCCGGGACCCTCGTCGTCATCGACGAGCAGACCCTCGCCTACCTGGACTTCGGCGGCAGCGGCGCCGAGACCATCGCCCACGTCCGGGAGAACGGCCGGATCACCCTGATGTGGTGCGCGTTCTCCGGGCCGCCCAACATCGTGCGCATCCACGGCGAGGGCGAGGCGGTGTTCCGCGACGACCCCCGCTGGGGCGAGCTGATCGGCCTGTTCGGCGACGCCGACGGGCCGTCCGCGCGGGCGATCATCCTCGTCCACGCCCGGCGGATCGCCGACACGTGCGGGTACGCCGTCCCGTTCATGGAGTACGAGGGCGAGCGCACCCTCCACGCGGAGTACTTCGGCCGCAAGAGCGACGAGGAGTTCGCCGCGTACTGCGAGAAGAAGGACCACATCGGGACGAGCCTTGACGGCCTGCCTGCGCTGCCTCTGCCCCTTCCGCCCCGTACCGTCTGACATGTGCTGCGTACTGCTCTCGTCACCGGCTCACTGATCGTCACCAGCCTGCTCCCGCAGGGCTTCCAGAGCCACGCCCCGCTGCCCGCCCGGCTCGCCGACACCGGCGGCGGAAGCCAGCTCATCACCGCCGTCGCGCCCGCGCCCGGTTCCACGACCGGGCGGCTGACCTGGTGGGACCGGCGGGCGGGGCGCTGGTACGAGGCCGGCAGCGCGGACGCCCGGTTCGGGGCGAAGGGGCTCACCGAGGGCACGGCCCGCACCCAGGGCACCAGCACCACGCCGACGGGCCTGTACGAGCTCCCGTACGCCTTCGGGATCCGCCGGGCGCCGGCCGGCACGGCGTACCGGTACCGGCCGGTGACCGAGGGCTCGTGGTGGTGCCAGGACAACGCCTCGGCCAGCTACAACCGCTGGGTCGAGCCGCTGCCCGCGGACTGCGCGCCGGGCGAGGCCGAGCACCTGGTCACGTACGAGCGGCAGTACGCGCACGCCCTGCTCATCGCCTTCAACTACGACCGGCCGGTGCGCGGCCGGGGAGCGGGCATCTTCCTGCACGTCAACGGCAAGGGGGCGACGGCCGGTTGCGTGTCCGTACCGGAGCGGGCCATGCGGCAGATCCTGCGCTGGGCGGACCCGCGGCGGGCCCCGCACATCGCGATCGGCACGGAGTCCGGGGACCTGGCCGTGACCCGCTACTGACGCGGTCGCCCGGCGGCGACCCGCCGGGGCCGGCTCAGCCCTCCTTCTGCGCCAGCCGCAGCAGGTGGTCGGCGAGGGCCTGGCCGCCCGCCGGGTCGCGGCTGATCAGCATCAGGGTGTCGTCACCCGCGATCGTGCCGAGGATCGCCTGGAGTTCGGCCTGGTCGATGGCCGAGGCGAGGAACTGCGCGGCACCCGGCGGGGTGCGCAGGACCACGAGGTTCGCGGAGGCCTCCGCCGAGATCAGCAGTTCGCCGGAGAGGCGCCGCATGCGCTCCTCCTTCGCCGACTCGCCGAGCGGGGCCTGCGGGGTGCGGAAGCCGCCCTCGCTGGGCACCGCGTAGATCAGCTCGCCGCCGGTGTTGCGGATCTTCACCGCGCCCAGCTCGTCGAGGTCGCGCGAGAGCGTCGCCTGGGTGACGCTCAGCCCGTCGTCGGCGAGCAGCTTGGCCAGCTGGCTCTGCGAGCGGACCGGCTGCCGGTTGAGGATGTCCACGATCCGGCGGTGACGCGCGGTGCGGGTCTGCGGGACGGCCTGGCCCCCGTGCTCGTTGTCCTGCGCCTGACTCATCGTCGTCTCATTCTCCGGATCCGTCCCCGCTGGCTGCGTCGAGGACGCCGGGCAGCGCCTGGACGAACGCGTCCACCTCGGCCTCGGAGAGCACGTACGGGGGCATGAGCCGTACGACATCGGGGGCGGGCGCGTTGACCAGGAAGCCGGCGTCCTGAGCCGCCTGCTGCACCTGGGGTGCGAGGGGCTCGGTCAGCACGATACCCAGCAGGAGGCCCGCACCACGGACGTGGGAGACGAGCGGATGGCCGGACGCTTCGATTCCGGAGCGCAGCCGCTCTCCCCGTGCCTTGACCTGGTCGAGCAGGCCGTCGGCGGCGATCGTGTCGATCACCGCGAGGCCGGCGGCGCAGGCGACCGGGTTCCCGCCGAAGGTGGTGCCGTGCTGCCCGGGCTGAAGCAGGTCCGCTGCGGCCCCGAAGGCAACCACGGCGCCGATGGGCAGACCGCCGCCCAGCCCCTTCGCGAGCGTGACGAGGTCGGGCTCCACGCCCTCGTGGGCCTGGTGCTCGAACCACTGGCCGCAGCGCCCGATGCCGGTCTGCACCTCGTCGAGGACGAGGAGGGTGCCGGTGGCCCGGGTGATCTCGCGGGCGGCCGTCAGGTATCCGGCGGGGGGTACGACGACGCCGTTCTCGCCCTGGATGGGTTCGATCACGACGAGCGCCGTCTCCTCGGTGACGGCGGCCCGCAGGGCCTCGGCGTCGCCGTAGGGGACGTGCGTGACGTCGCCGGGCAGCGGCAGGAAGGGGCCCTGCTTCTTCGGCTGGCCGGTGAGCGCGAGGGCGCCCATGGTCCGGCCGTGGAAGCCGCCGTCGGTGGCGACCATGTGGGTCCGCCCGGTCAGCCGGCCGATCTTGAAGGCGGCCTCGACGGCCTCGGCACCGGAGTTGCAGAAGAAGACCCGGCCGGGGCGGCCGAAGAGCTGGAGCAGCCGCTCGCCGAGCGCGAGGACCGGTCCGGAGGCGTAGAGGTTGGACACGTGGCCCAGGGTCGAGATCTGCTCCGTCACGGCGGAGACGACCGCCGGGTGGGCGTGGCCGAGGGCGTTGACCGCGATGCCGCCGACGAAGTCGGTGTACTGGTTGCCGTCCGCGTCCCAGACCTGCGCGCCCTCGCCGCGTACGAGGGCCAGCGCGGGGGTGCCGTAGTTGTTGGTCAGCGCGCCCTGCCAGCGGGCGGCGTACTCCTGGTTGCCGTTCACTCGGGGTCCCCTCCCTGTGCGTCGGGCACGACCATCGTGCCGATTCCCTCGTCGGTGAAGATCTCCAGCAGGATCGAGTGCTGGACCCGCCCGTCGATCACGCGGGCGGTGCTGACGCCGCCCCGCACGGCGTGCAGGCAGCCCTCCATCTTGGGCACCATGCCGCTGGACAGCTCGGGCAGCAGCTTCTCCAGCTCGCTGACGGTGAGCCGGCTGATGACCTCGTCGCTGCTGGGCCAGTCCGCGTAGAGGCCCTCGACGTCGGTGAGGACCATCAGCGTCTCGGCGCCGAGGGCGGCGGCGAGCGCCGCGGCTGCCGTGTCGGCGTTCACGTTGTACACGTGGTGGTCGTCGGCGCTGCGGGCGATGGAGGAGATGACCGGGATCCGGCCGTCCGCCAGCAGTGCCTCGATCGCGCCGGTGTCGATGGCGGTGATCTCGCCGACCCGGCCGATGTCGACGCGCTCGCCGTCGATCTCGGGGCTGTGCTTGGTGGCGGTGATGGTGTGGGCGTCCTCGCCGGTCATGCCGACGGCGAGCGGCCCGTGCTGGTTGAGCAGCCCGACCAGCTCGCGCTGGACCTGGCCCGCCAGCACCATCCGGACGACGTCCATGGCCTCGGGGGTGGTGACGCGCAGCCCGGCCTTGAACTCGCTGACCAGGCCCTGCTTGTCGAGCTGGGCGTTGATCTGGGGGCCGCCGCCGTGCACCACGACCGGCTTGAGGCCGGCCTGGCGCAGGAAGACCACGTCCTGGGCGAAGGCGGCCTTGAGGTCCTCGTCGATCATGGCGTTGCCGCCGAACTTGATGACGACGATCTTGCCGTTGTGGCGCGTCAGCCAGGGCAGGGCCTCGATGAGGATCTCGGCCTTGGGGAGCGCGGTGTGCTTGCGGGCCGTGCTCATGAGCTGTACGCGCTGTTCTCGTGGACGTACTCGGCGGTCAGGTCGTTGGCCCAGATGACCGCCGACTCGGTGCCGGTGGCCAGGTCGGCGGTGATGCGGACCTCGCGGTCCTTCATCGACACCAGGTCGCGGTCCTCGCCGACGGAGCCGTTCTTGCAGACCCAGACCCCGTTGATGGCCACGTTCAGCCGGTCCGGGTCGAAGGCGGCCCGGGTGGTGCCGATCGCGGAGAGCACCCGGCCCCAGTTCGGGTCCTCGCCGTGGATGGCGCACTTGAGCAGGTTGTTGCGGGCGATGGACCGGCCGACCTCGACCGCGTCGTCCTCGCTGGCCGCGCCGACGACCTCGATCCGGATGTCCTTGCTGGCGCCCTCGGCATCGCCGATCAGCTGGCGGGCCAGGTCGTCGCAGACGCTCCGTACGGCCTCGGCGAACTCCGCGTACGCCGGCACCACGCCGGACGCCCCGGAGGCGAGCAGCAGCACCGTGTCGTTGGTGGACATGCAGCCGTCGGAGTCGACCCGGTCGAAGGTGGTGCGGGTGGCGGAGCGCAGCGCCTTGTCGAGGGTGGCGCCGTCCACGTCGGCGTCGGTGGTGAGGACCACCAGCATGGTGGCCAGGCCCGGGGCGAGCATGCCCGCGCCCTTGGCCATGCCGCCGACGGTCCAGCCGCCCACGGAGGCCGTGGCCGTCTTGTGCACGGTGTCGGTGGTCTTGATCGCGATGGCGGCGGCCTCGCCGCCGTCCGCGGACAGGGCCGCGGCCGCGGTCTCGATGCCCGGCAGCAGCTTGTCCATGGGGAGCAGGACGCCGATCAGGCCGGTGGACGCGACCGCGATCTCGCCGGCGTTGAAGTCGGCGCCGAGGACGTCGGCGACCTTCTCGGCGGTGGCGTGGGTGTCCTGGAAGCCCTTGGGCCCGGTGCAGGCGTTGGCGCCGCCGGAGTTCAGGACGACCGCGCCGACCGCGCCGCCGCGCAGGACCTGCTCGGACCAGTGCACGGGCGCGGCCTTGACGCGGTTGGAGGTGAAGACGCCCGCGGCGGCCAGACGCGGCCCGTGGTTGACCACCAGGGCCAGGTCGGGGTTGCCGTTCGCCTTGATCCCGGCGGCGATGCCCGCCGCCGTGAATCCCTGTGCTGCCGTGACGCTCACGGTGCGACTCCGATCGTGGAAAGCCCGAGCTCCTCGGGGAGCCCCAGGGCGATGTTCATGCTCTGGACCGCGCCGCCGGCGGTGCCCTTGGTCAGATTGTCGATGGCGCTGATGGCGATGATCCGCTGTGCGGACTCGTCGTAGGCCACTTGGAGGTGGACGGCGTTGGAGCCGTAGACGGACTGGGTGGTCGGCCACCGGCCCTCGGGGAGCAGGCGGACGAAGGGTTCGTCGGCGTACGCCTTCTCGTAGGCGGCGCGGACCGTCTCGGCGGTGACGCCGGGCAGGGCCTTGGCCGAGCAGTTGGCGAGGATGCCTCGGGGCATGGGCACGAGGTTCGCCGTGAAGGACACGGAGACGCGCTGCCCGGCCAGCGGGGACAGGTTCTGCACCATCTCGGGGGTGTGCCGGTGCACGCCGCCGACGCCGTACGGGGTGACGGAGCCCATCACCTCGGAGCCGAGCAGGTGCGGCTTGAGGGCCTTGCCCGCGCCGGAGGTGCCGGTGGCGGCGACGATCACGGCCTCCGGCTCGGCGAGCTGGGCCTGGTAGGCCGGGAACAGGGCGAGGGAGACGGCGGTGGGGAAGCAGCCGGGTACCGCGACGCGCTTGCTGCCCGCCAGCGCGGCGCGGGCGCCGGGCAGCTCGGGGAGGCCGTAGGGCCAGGTCCCGGCGTGCGGGGCGCCGTAGAACCTGTCCCAGTCGGCCGAGTCCTTGAGCCGGTGGTCGGCGCCCATGTCGACGACGAGCACGTGCTCGCCGAGCTGGGCGGCGACGGCGGCGGACTGGCCGTGGGGCAGCGCGAGGAAGACGACGTCGTGTCCGGCGAGGACCTCGGGCGTGGTCGCCTCCAGGGTCCGTCCCGCGAGCGGCACCAGGTGCGGCTGCAGGGAGCCGAGGAGCTGTCCGGCGTTGGAGTTGGCGGTCAGCGCGCCGATCTCCACTTCGGGGTGGGAGAGCAGCAGGCGCAGGACTTCGCCGCCCGCGTATCCGCTCGCTCCGGCCACCGCTACACGTACTGCCATCGGACCCTCCTCGTCGATGGCATGACTATACGTATCTACGCACGTTTATGCAAAGGCCCTACCTCAGCGGATGCCGGACCCAGACGTTGGGTTCCACGTAGACGGCGTGGCCCTGGTCCGGTTCGCAGTGGACCGGGGCCAGCGCGCCCGGGACGTGGACCGGGCCCGGTGCGTCGAAGGGCAGGCCGGTCCATTCCCGCCATTCGGCGAGGGAACCGGTGATGGTCATCGACAGCGGGGCCACCGAGTCGATCACCCCGCCCGCGCGGACGTGGACGCGCAGCCAGGGGTCGTACGGCAGACCGTCCTCACGGGTACGGTACGCGTACTCGTGGATCGAGGCCTCCGGCTCGGCGGGCTTTGCGTTGGGCCGGACGGGGGCGACGACCTCGGCGAACCCGCGGGCCCGGGCGTTCTCGCGCATCGCCGCCAGCATCCGCCCGGACAGACCCTCGCCCTGCCGGCCGGTGGCCACGCTGATCTCGATGGCGCTCACCGTGTCGGGCCGGATCCCGCGCCGCAGGTCGGAGAAGGTCCACATGAGGACCTGGTCCCAGCCCCGCGCGGGCAGCGCCCCGTCCCGCCCCGGCGCGTGCAGCGCGAAGGGCACGCTGAACGCGCGCGCCACGACCGCGTCGCCGTCCGTGGCGACCAGGACGTAGTCCGGCAGCTCGGCCACCATCCGCGGGTAGAGCAGCCAGGCCAGCGGGTCGTGGGCCGCGAACTCCGGCCACGAGTCCGTCATGTCCCAGAGGCGTCCGGCCAGTTCGGGCCGCTCGGCGAGGGTGGTGATCATCATCCCGGTCATGAGCGCAGGCTAGGCAGGAGGGCCGGGGCGGCTCAACCGGTTTGCGCCGCCTGCAAGGAGAGGTGCCAGCGGCCCGACCAGCCGGTCAGGGTCACCGTCGACAGCGGCCGGACGTCGAGGTTCCAGTACGTCCGCGGAGGCGCGTTCAGCGCGTAGACCACGGCCGCCCGGACCACCGAGGGCTCCGCCACCGCCACGATCGCGCCCCCGTCGTCCGCGGGCCGGGTGTCCAGCCAGCCGCCGATCCGGGAGATGAAGGAGAGCAGGGATTCGCCGCCGTGCGGGGCGGACCGCGGATCGGCGAGCCAGAGGTCCACGGACCCGGGTTCCCGGGCGGTCACCTCGGCCAGGGTCAGTCCCCGCCAGCGCCCCATGTCGCACTCGCGCAGCGCCGGCTGCGCCAGCGGCGCGTAACCGAGGGCCTCGCCGGTGGCCCGGCTGCGCGGGGTCGGGGAGCAGTAGCGCAGCCCGGCCGCGCCCAGCGGTACCAGCCCCCGGGCGGCCAGCTCCAGCGCCCGCCGGCCGGTCCCGTCCAGCGGGCGGTCGTCGTCGAAGCGCTCGGCGAGCAGCGAGCAGCTGCGGGCTGCGGCGACGAGCGAGACCCGAACGTGCATGCGGCGATGGTGGGCCGTCGGCCGCACGGGGTCAAGCGTCTTGACCGACGGCTCCGGGGAGCGCGGTCCTCAGCCGCCGGACCGCCTCGACCAGCTCCCCGGGGCCCGAGACCCCGGCGAAACTCAGCCGGACGTACGCACCCGGCGGTTCCGCGCAGAAGTACGGACGGCCGGGCGCGACCGCGACCCCGGCGCGCAGGGCGGCCGCCACCAGGGCCGCCTCGTCGCTGCCCTCCGCGGCGCGCACCCACAACTGGTAGCCACCGGAAGGCAGATGGGGCAGCGCCAGCCCGGGCAGCTCCCGCCGCAGGGCCCCGGCGAGCACCTCCCGCCGGTGCCTGAGCTCGGCGGACACGGCCCGCAGGTGACGCGGCCAGGCGGGCGCGCCGACCAGTTCCAGGGCCGCCTCCTGGAGCGGGCGGGGCACGAAGAAGCTGTCCACGACCTGGATCGCGCGCAGCCGGTCCACCACCGGGCCGCGGGCCGCGAGCGCGCCCACGCGCAGGCTGGGGGAGGTGGCCTTGGTCAGCGACCTGACGTGCACCACCACCCCGTCCGCGTCCTCGGCGGCCAGCGTCACGGGCAGCGGGCCCGCGTCCTCGTGGGCCAGGGCCCGGGCGTAGTCGTCCTCGATCACGAAGGCCCCGGCGGCCCGGGCGATCCGCAGCACCTCGGCCCGCCGCCCGGGGGCCAGCACCGCCCCGGTCGGGTTCTGGAACAGCGGCTGGCATACGAGGACCCGCGCCCCGGTCGCTTCGAAGGCGGCGGCCAGCAGCTCCGGCCGGACCCCTTCGGCGTCCACCGGGACGGGCACGGGGCGGCATCCTGAGGCGCGGGCGATCGCCAGCAGGCCGGGGTAGGTCGGGGATTCCACGAGGATCGGCGCCCCGGGCGGGGCGAGGGCCCGCACGGCCGTGTTCAGCGCGCTCTGCCCGCCCGCGGTGACCAGTACGTCGGAGGCCGCGACGGCCCCGCCGATCTCCCGGGCGAACCAGTCGCGCAGCTCGGGCAGCCCCTCGACGGGCGGCCGCCCCCAGGCTCCGGGCCGCCGCCCGGCCCTGGCCAGGGCGGCCGCCATGGCCCGCTCGGGCTGGAGCGAGGGGTGCAGGTACCCGCTGTTGAGCTCGATCACCCCGTCCGGCGGCGCGGCGAGCGAGCTCAGTACGCCGGTGGCGTCGACGGAGCGCGGGATGACCTCACCGGCCCCCTCCGCGCTGAGGGCGACCTCCTGCCAGGAGGTGTCCCCGGACGCGGGGGTCGCCGTACGCGGGCGGGCCCGGAACACGCCCGCGCCCGGCCGGGTGACCACGAGACCCTCGGCGGCGAGCTGCGCCAGGGCCCGGGAGACCGTGACGGGGCTGACCCGGAAGCGCTCGACCAGAGCCCGACTCGACGGGAGCTTTCCACCTACCGAGTAGCGGACGAGCTCGGATCTCAGGGATTCTGCCAGTTCGGCGACACTGCTACGCTCGTACATGACAGCACAGAATAGCGCTACTCTCCCGTCGACGATAGCGGTCGGGGATTCCCCGAGCCGAGGTGCGAGCCCGGCCGCCACCCGGGGCACCCTCCTCGCCTCGCTCGGAGTCATCGCCTTCTCGCTGACCTTCCCCGCCACCGCCTGGGGTCTGGAGAGCTTCGGCCCCTGGTCCCTCGTGGCCCTGCGCAGCGTCCTCGCCGCCGTCATCGCCGGCGGATTCCTGCTGGCCCTGCGGGCCCCGCTGCCCGCCCGCGAGCACTGGGCGGGCCTGGCCGTGGTCGCCGCCGGGGTGGTCGTCGGCTTCCCCCTGCTCACCACCCTCGCGCTGCAGACCTCCACCACCTCGCACGCCGCCGTCGTGGTGGGCCTGCTCCCGCTGACCACGGCCGCGCTCTCCGCGCTGCGCACCGGCGCCCGCCCCTCGCGCGCCTTCTGGGCCGCAGCGGGCGCCGGCGCCGCGGTGGTCCTCGGCTTCACCGTGGCGCAGAGCGGCGGCGCCCTCTCGGCGGGCGACGCCTACCTCTTCGCGGCCCTGCTGGTGTGCGCCGCCGGGTACACCGAGGGCGGACGCCTCGCCAAGGCGCTGCCCGGCTGGCAGGTGGTCGGCTGGGCACTGGTGCTGTGCCTGCCGCTCAGCGTGGCCGGCTCGGTGCTCGGGCTCGCGTACGAGCCGGTGCACCTCACCGGCCACGGCCTGGCCGGGCTGATCTGGGCCGCGGCCGGCTCCACCTTCCTCGGCCTGTACGTCTGGTACCGCGGCATGGCGGAGATCGGCGCACCCCGGGCCAGCCAGCTCCAGCTCGCCCAGCCGCTGCTGACCCTGGTGTGGTCGGTCGCGCTGCTGGGCGAGCACCTCTCCCCCGTGGTACCGGCCGCTGCCTGCGCGGTCCTGCTCTGCATTGTGGTCACCCAACGGGTCAAATAGCAGCAATACGACCTAAACTGCTAGCACCGGATCGGACCGCCACGGAGGAGGTCAGTTATGCGCGCGACCGAGGGCGACCAGCTGGTGCAGCACGGCAGGATCGTCGGACAGCACGACAAGGTGGGCGAGATCACCCAGGTGCTGGGCGAGAACGGAACTCCCCCGTACCGGGTCCGCTTCGAGGACGGGCACGAGGCTCTGATGGCTCCCGGACCCGACTGCACGGTCCGGCACCCCGGAGAGGCCAAGCACTGACTCAGCGCGGGGGCACGGCCGAGCCGTAGTGGTCGGCGACGACCCTGGCCATCGCCCCGTTGGGGTCCGCGGCCACCTGCTTCGCGGAGAAGTAGACGTGGCCGCGGACCTGCGCGTAGTCCCGGGCGAAGGTGACGTGCCGGGACAGTTCGGCGGGATCGCGCCAGGCCTCGGTGGGGCTGTCCGCGTCGCAGCGGTACAGCGCCTCCCCCACGTAGAGCTCCACGCCGGTGCCCTCGACGGTCTCGGCCCACCACGGGACGATGTCGGCGTAGTCGGCGACCGGGTGCCCGATGTGCCAGTAGGCCTGGGGCACGACGTAGTCGATCCAGCCCTCGGTGACCCACTTGCGGGTGTCGGCGAACAGGTCGTCGTACGTGGCGAGGCTGCCGTCCGTCGGCGAGCCGAGCGGGTCCCGCCCGGCGTTGCGCCAGACCGCGAAGGGGCTGATGCCGAACCGCGCCTGCGGCCGGACCTCCCGTACGCGCGCGGACATCTCGCTGACCAGGGTGTCGGTGTTGTGGCGGCGCCAGGCGGCGCGCGAGGCGAAGTCGCCGCCGTGCTCCTCGTAGGCGGCGTCGTCGTCGAAGTACTCGCCCTCCACCGGGTACGGGTAGAAGTAGTCGTCCCAGTGCACCGCGTCCACGGGATAGCGGCGGACGGCGTCGAGCATGGCCTCCTGCACGAACTGGCGCACCTCTGGCATGCCGGGGTTGTAGTGGAGCTTCCCTCCGTAGGCGACCGTCCACTCGGGGTTGCGCCGGGCCGGGTGCCCGGACGCCAGCCGCTCCGGGTCCGTGTGGTGGGCCACGCGGTACGGGTTGAACCAGGCGTGCAGCTCCAGCCCGCGGGCATGGGCCTCGGTGACGGCCGTACCGAGCGGGTCCCAGCCGGGATCCACGCCCTGCTTGCCGGTCAGCCACTGGGACCAGGGCTCCAGCGGCGAGGGCCACAGCGCGTCGGCCGCCGGACGGACCTGGAGGATCACCGCGTTGAGCTTCCGCGCGACCGCGGCGTCCAGGAGGGCGAGCAGTTCCCGCTTCTGCTGCGCGGCGGTGAGCCCGCTCCTGGAGGGCCAGTCCACATTGGTCACCGATGCGATCCACATCCCGCGGAACTCCGTGGCCGGAGCCCTCCGGGACGGCCTCGGTCCCGCCGGATTCCCAGCCTGAACCGGCTGGTGCGCCGGGCCGGGCGACCCTGTCCCGGCGGCCGCGCCCGCCACCGCCGCCTGCCCCGTGGCGGCCGTGGCCAGCACGCCCGCCGCCCCCGCCAGCAGCCCCCGCCGCCCGATGTACGCCATGTGACGACTCCGTTCCGTTGCGTGATGTTGATCTCGTGCGCCCAGCATGCCCGCCCCGGCCCGTCACCCGGGGCAAGGTCGGGGGTAACGTCGGGGGGCGTGGCGGGCGCCGGAATGCAGTTACCACTGACAACCACGGGGGACCCGCGATGGATGAGCAGCGAAAGGCACGATGTGACGGACCTCTCTACCCTCCCGACCGACATCGCACGGGTCGGCGTAGTGGGCTGCGGCCAGATGGGCGCGGGCATCGCCGAGGTGTGCGCCCGCAGCGGTCTTGAGGTGAAGGTCGCCGAGACCACCGGCGAGGCCCTGGAGATCGGGCGCACCCGGCTGCACAACTCCCTGATGAAGGCCGCCGAACGCGGCAAGATCAGCGAGGAGGAGCGGGACGCCACCCTGGCCCGGCTCACCTTCACCACCGACCTCGGCGAGTTCGCCGACCGTGACCTCGTCATCGAGGCGGTCGTCGAGAACGAACAGGTCAAGACGGAGATCTTCCAGGTCCTCGACCAGGTGGTCACCCGCCCGGACGCGATCCTGGCCTCCAACACCTCCTCGATTCCGCTGGTCAAGCTGGCCGTCTCCACCTCGCGCCCCGACCAGGTCATCGGCATCCACTTCTTCAACCCGGCGCCGGTGCAGCAGCTCGTGGAGCTGATCCCCGCGCTGACCACGGGCGACGAGACGGTCAAGCGGGCCGAGGCCCTGGTGCGGGACGTGCTGGGCAAGCACGCGATCCGCGCCCAGGACCGGTCCGGTTTCGTGGTCAACGCGCTGCTCATCCCGTACCTGCTGTCCGCGATCCGGATGTTCGAGTCGGGCATCGCGAGCCGCGAGGACATCGACAACGGCATGGAGCTGGGCTGCGCCCACCCGATGGGCCCGCTGAAGCTGGCGGACCTGATCGGCCTGGACACGGTGGCCTCGGTGGCCGACTCCATGTACGCGGAGTTCAAGGAGCCGCTGTACGCCGCTCCCCCGCTGCTCCAGCGGATGGTCGACGCGGGCCGCCTCGGCCGCAAGACCGGCTCGGGCTTCTACCCGTACGGATGACGGCCCGCGGCTAGCCGAGCCGCAGATGGTGCAGGAGCAGCAGCCCGGCCGCCATGTTGGCGGCCGGGATCTCGCCGCGCGCGATCATGTCGGGTACGAGTTCGAGCGGAACCCATTCACGGCGTGAGGACTCGAAGTCGTCCTCGGGATGCCCGGTGTACGTGGCCCCGTCCGCCCAGTAGAGGTGGTGGCGGGCATCGGTCAGCCCGTTGGACGGCTCGACCGTCATCAGGTGGTGGAGCGGGCCGGGCCGCCAGCCCGACTCCTCCTCCATCTCCCGGGCGGCGGCGGTGGCGATGTCCTCGCCGTCCTCGACCACCCCGGCGGGCAGTTCCCAGCCCCAGCTGTCCGTGATGAAGCGGTGCCGCCACAGCAGCAGCACCTCGTTGGCCGCGTTGACGGCCGTGGCGACGGCGACCGGACGCAGCCGGATCACGAAGTGGTCCAGGTGCCGCCCGTCGGGGAGTTCCACGTCGGCGAGATTCACGTCGAACCAGCGGTTCTTGTACACAGTCTGCTCACTGAGATTCGTCCACTGCACGGCTGTGCCACCTTCCGATCGAGTTGGTGGCAACATGGCAGCAGTTCACGCCCTCACAGGGGAACGCGCAGCGCCCCGTCGATGAGCTGCGCGGTCTCCTCCGCGCCCGAACAACCGCTGGTCAGCAGCTGTTCGCGGACCGCCCTGAGCCGGTCGCGCAACCGCAGCGACTCCATCCCCTTGGCCCGCTCGGCCATTTCGGCCGCGGCGGCCACGGCCCGGTCCGCCTCGCCCTGCCGCAGCTGGATCTCGCACAGCATCGCCAGCCGGTGCACCCGGCCCCGGTCGTGCGCCGGGGTGCCGACCGCGGCGGTCGCCTGCTCGTGGGCCGCGTCGAGATCCCCCAGGCTCAGCAGCGCCTGCGCCACCTGGACGTTGACGAGCCCCGGCTGGACGTAGCCGGTCTCGTCGGGTTCGCTCCCGGGCCGGATCCGGTCGGCGGCCGCCTCGGCGCTGCGGATGCAGGCCAGTGCGGCCCGGGTGTCGCCGAGCTGGGCGTACGCCTTGGCCTGCATGGCGTACAGGTCGGCGGCCAGCGCCGGGGTGGTGTGCCGGCCCGCGGCGCGCAGGGCGGCCTCGGCGAAGGCGACGGCCTGGCGGTACCCCCGCAGGTGCAGGGACTGGTTGACGAGCAGCGCGATCACATAGGCCCCGAGGCCGCGGTCGCCGCTGGCCTTGGCCAGGCGAAGGGCCTGGTGGAAGTAGCGCTGGGCCAGGCCGTGCGCGTCCGAGTCGTACGCGCAGATGCCCGCCACCGCCACGAGGGACCCGGTGGCGCGGTGCAGCTGGCGGCCGAGCCCGTCGGGGTAGCTGCCGCGCAGCATGGGCGCGGTCTCGCTGCCGAGGAAGCGGACGATCCGGGCCCGGGTGGCCACCCCGCCGGCCCGGCGGTACATCAGCTCGTAGTGCGCGCGGGCGGCCCGCAGGATCTCGATGTGCTCGGGCCCGATCCGGTTCGGGCCCTCACGGGAGACGTCGGCGTCCTCGGGCGGGTTCTCCCACTCCCAGACCGGGATGACGGCGGGCGTGCCCGTGACGGCCCCGGCGGTGAGCAGTTGGGTCCGGCCCTGCTCGTCGGAACGCCACAGGGCGGCGGCCCGGTCGACGAACCCGCTCAGCGGGGAGGCGTGCGCGGCGCCCGGCCCGTCCGGCACCCCGAGCCCGATGTCGTCCAGCCCGAGGGGCCGGCGCAACCGGCCGCCGAGCACCTCGCAGATCAGGTCGGGCACCTGGCCGCGGGGCCGCTGGCCCTTCAACCAGCGGGCCACGGCGGTGTGTTCGTAGCGCAGCGCGAGCCCGCGGGTCCGGCCCGCCTGGTTCACGTACGCGGCGAGTCCGGCATGGGACATGCCCGCCTCCGCGAGGAGGGAATCGAGCAGGACATTGGGCTGCATGGGCCGCTCCCCAGGGCTCGTCGTTCTCAGGCTAGTGGGTGCGCGGTTCACACGGGGTGCGAACCGCGTACGCGCATAAATGCGATACGCACCCTGCCGCGGAAGGGCCGTTCGGCGGTTCACTTAAGGGCCTCGCCAAGAGGCGGCTCGGGTCGTCGGCTCCCCCTCGTACAGTGCGACGACCCGCCACCGCGCCGCCCGTCCTGTTGTCTGCCCGACACTCCACGGCAGGCGGGCGGCGTGTTCCGGCCCCCGTCGGCGCCCGGTTGGTCGCCGGGCCCCGGCAGGGGCCGGGCCGGACCCCGCGCCGGGCCCATCCACCGGGCCCGGTGCGCGGTCCGGCGATGCCAGGCCGGTCAGGACCGGTCGTCGCGGAGCACCAGCAGGGCGACGTCGTCGGCGAGTCGCCCGCCGGTGTGCCGGAGCAGTGCGGCGTGCACGGCCGCGACCAGCCGCGCGGGCGTGACCGCCGCCTCCTCCGCCAGGACGTGCCTGAGGGGGAAGAACCGCCCGGCCGCGTCCCGCGCGTCCTCGGCCCCGTCGGTGTGCAGGAACAGCGTATCCCCGGGCCGGAGTTGCCCACATGTCTCCCCTGCCACCTCCGCCGGTACGGGGACCACCCCGAGCGGCGGCAGCGTCTCGCCGTCCAGCGCCCGCACGTCCGTGAGCCGCTGCGCGGAGCCCTTCCCGGGCTCTGCCCGGACCCGCGCCTCAAACTCCGGCAGGGCCGGATGTGGCTGATGCCGTCCGCCCAGCGCGGGCTGGATCGCCCGCAGGGCAACCTCGGCCCCGCCGGCGATCGAGGCGCGGGGCGAGGGGCGGAGCCCCGGATCTTCGAGCCCCGCCGGCGTTTGAGGCGCGGGGTCCGGGGCGGAGGCCCGGCTGCGGAGCAGGTAGGGCCAGGGGTGGCCGCAGTTGAGGGCCAGCAGGGTGCCGTCCGGGGCGATCTGGAGGAGCAGCACCGTCACGAACTCCTCCGCCGACGGGGACTGCGGCTCGCCGGAACAAGCGGCAGGATGCTCCGCCCGGGCCCGGTCGCGTACGTGGCGGCCCAGGGCCCGCTCCATCCGCAGCAGCACACCGCCCAGCGAGGGCTCGTCGTACGCGGCCTCGCGGAACGCCCCGAGGACCGCCGTGGCCGCGCCGAGCGCCGGCAGGCCGTGGCCCCGTACGTCGCCGATGACCACCCGCACCCCGTACCCCGTCGGCACGGCCTCGTACAGGTCGCCGCCCACCGCGGCGCCCCGGCTCGCCGAGAGCTGGGCCGCGGCCAGCGTCAGGCCCTCGATCCGCCCCGGCAGCGGCCGCAGCAGGGCTCGTTGTGCCGCGCCCGCGATCTCCTGGGAGCGCCGCAGCTCGGCCAGCAGCAGGTGCCGGATGTGCAGGGCGCAGCCGGTGGCCAGGATCAGGAAGGCCGCGCAGGTGGCGAGGCTGGGCGCCAGCCGCCCCGGGGTGGACAGCTCCCAGGACACCGCGGCGCCTCCCCAGGCGGCAACGCACACCCGGCGCACCTGGGGCATCTCCCCGATCATCGCGGCCTCCCCTCGGCCGCAATGATTGTGCCGACCACCCGGTGCGCAGGGCACGGGTCATCGGCGTTCTCACCCGAACGAGTGAGGTGGGGGTTCCCCACGCCCGCCAAGGCGCAGGGGGCGCACCCGGTGGTCCGGATACGCCCCCTCAGCGGCCCTGGAACAGGCCTTGCTCCGTGCGGCTACGCGCCGCGCAGCACCGCCCCGGTCCGCTCGCCAGCGAGGGCCACCGCCGCGTCGCGCGCGGCCGTGGACTCCTCGGCGGTCAGCGTGCGGTCGGCCGCGCGGAAGCGCAGCGCGTACGCCAGGGACTTCTTGCCCTCGCCGACCTGCTCACCGGTGAACACGTCGAACAGCCGCAGCGATTCGAGGAGTTCGCCCGCGCCCTGGCGCAGCGCGGCCTCCACATCCGAGGCCGGGACCGACGCGTCCACGATCAGCGCCACGTCCTGGGTCGCCACCGGGAAGGAGGAGATCCGGGGCGCCTGGAGCGCCTCGCCGCCGGCCGCCGCGAGGCGGTCGAGGTCGATCTCCATCGCGCTGGTGCGGGCCGGCAGGCCCATCGCCTTGACCACCCGCGGGTGCAGCTCACCGGCGTGGCCGATGACCTGCTCCACCCCGTCGAGGGTGACGACCAGCTCGGCGCAGCGGCCCGGGTGCCAGGGGCCGTACTGGCCCTGGCGGACGACGAGCTCCGCGCCGGCCTCGACGGCCAGCGAGCGCGCGGCCTGGACGGCGTCCGCCCAGTCGGCCGGGCGGCCCTTGCCCCACCAGCCGGCCTGCTCGCGGGCACCGGCCAGCACGACCGCGGCGTACCGCGGCTGCGCGGGCAGGGCCGCGTCCAGGGTGGCGATCTCCTCGTCCGTGGGACGCCGGTCGACGGGCAGCCGTACGGCGACGCCCGGCTGCGGGCCGGCCAGGAAGACCGAACCGGTCTCGAAGAGCGCGAGGTCGTGGCTGCCGCGGCTGTCGTTGCGGCGCAGCGCGCCCAGCAGACCCGGCAGCAGCGTGGTGCGCAGCGCCGGCTCCTCGTCGGAGAGCGGGTTGACCAGCTTGACGACCTGGCGGGTGGCGTCGTGCGCCGGGAGCTGGAGCTGGTCGAAGACGCCCTCACCGATGAACGGGTAGCTGAGCGCCTCGACGTAGCCCGCGCCGGCCAGCGCGCGGCCGACCCGGCGGTGCAGCTGCTGGCGCGCGGTCAGGCCGCGGCCGGAGGGCACCTGGGGAAGGGTCGACGGGAGGTTCCCGTAGCCCTCCAGCCGGATGACCTCTTCGGCGAGGTCGTTGGGCTCGGCGAGGTCGGGCCGCCACGAGGGGACGGTGACGACGAGCTCGTCCTGACCGTAGACGTCGCAGCCGATCTCCTGGAGGCGGCGTACGACGGTCTCGCGGCCGTAGTCCATGCCCGCGACCCGGTCGGGGTGGTCCGCGCTCATCGCGACCGTGCGCGGGGCGCCCGGGGCGAGGAACTCGGTGACTCCGGCCTCGGCGGTGCCGCCCGCGAGCAGCACGAGCAGGTCGACGGTCCGCTGCGCGGCCGCGGCGGCGGCCATCGGGTCGACGCCCCGCTCGAAGCGCTTGGAGGCCTCGGAGGAGAGCTTCAGGCGGCGGGCGGTGCGCGAGATCGACACGGAGTCGAAGTGCGCGGCCTCGATGACGACGTCCTTGGTCCCCGTGACCTGGCCGGTCTCGGGGTCCGTGACCGGGTCGGCGATCTCGGTGTCGGCGCCGCCCATGACACCGGCGAGGCCGATCGGCCCGCTGTTGTCGGTGATCACCAGGTCCTCGGCGTCGAGCGTGCGCTTGACCCCGTCGAGGGTGGTGAACTTCTCGCCCTGCTCGGCCCGGCGGACACCGATGGCGCCGTCGATGCTGGAGCGGTCGTAGGCGTGCAGCGGCTGGCCGAGCTCGAGCATCACGTAGTTGGTGATGTCGACGGCGAGCGAGATCGGGCGCATGCCGGCCTTCTGGAGGCGGCGGGTGAGCCAGATCGGGGAGCGCGCGTCGGGGTCGAGGCCGGTCACCGTGCGGGCGGTGAAGCGGTCGCAGCCGGCCGGGTCGTCGACCTTGACCGGGTAGCCGTACGAGTTCGGCGCGGGGACGTCGAGCAGCGCCGGGTCGCGCAGCGGCAGGCCGTACGCGGTCGCCGCCTCGCGGGCGACACCGCGCATCGACATGCAGTAGCCGCGGTCCGGGGTGATGTCGATGTCGAGGACCTCGTCGATGAGCTGGAGCAGCTCGATCGCGTCGGTGCCGACCTCGTACTCGGGCGGCAGCACGATGATGCCGTGCGTGCCGTCGTCGCCCATGCCCAGCTCGTCGCCGGAGCAGATCATGCCGTGCGAGGTGCGGCCGTAGGTCTTGCGCGCGGCGATGGCGAAGTCGCCGGGGAGCACGGCGCCGGGCAGGACCACGACGACCTTGTCGCCTACGGCGAAGTTCCGGGCGCCGCAGACGATCTCCTGCGGTTCGCCGGTGCCGTTGGCGGAGCCGACGTCGACCGTGCAGAAGCGGATCGGCTTGCGGAAGCCCTCGAGCTCCTCGATGGTCAGCACCTGGCCGACGACGAGCGGGCCCTTGAGCCCGCCGCCGAGCTGCTCGACGGTCTCGACCTCGAGGCCGGCGTCGACCAGCTTGGCGGCCACGTCACGGCCGGTCTCACCCGCGGGGAGGTCGACGTACTCCCGCAGCCAGGAAAGCGGGACGCGCATCAGATCTCACTCCCGAACGGCCGGGTGAAGCGCACGTCACCCTCGACCATGTCTCGCATGTCTTCTACGTTGTGACGGAACATCAGCATCCGATCGATGCCGAACCCGAAGGCGAACCCGCTGTACTTCTCGGGGTCCACACCGCAGGCGGTCAGCACCTTGGGGTTAACCATTCCGCAGCCGCCCAGCTCGATCCAGCCCTCGCTGGAGCAGGTACGGCACGGGCGGTCGGGGTTGCCCACCGATTCGCCGCGGCACACGTAGCACTGCATGTCCATCTCGGCGGACGGCTCGGTGAAGGGGAAGAAGTGCGGGCGCAGGCGCGTGGTGGTGCCCTCGCCGAACAGCTCCTGGACCATGTGGTCCATGGTGCCCTTGAGGTCCGCCATGGTCAGGCCCTCGTCCACGGCGAGCAGCTCGACCTGGTGGAAGACCGGGGTGTGCGTCGCGTCGAGCTCGTCGGTGCGGTACACGCGGCCCGGGCAGACGATGTAGACGGGGGGCTTGCGCTCCAGCAGCGAGCGCGCCTGCACCGGGGAGGTGTGGGTGCGCAGCACGACACCGGACTCGTCGCCCTCGGTGCCCTTGGGCCCCTGGACGAAGAAGGTGTCCTGCATCTGGCGCGCCGGGTGGTCGGGCGTGAAGTTGAGGGCGTCGAAGTTGAACCACTCCGCCTCGACCTCGGGGCCCTCGGCGACCTCGTACCCCATGGCCACGAAGATGTCCGCGATGCGGTCCATCAGCGTGGTCAGGGGGTGCCGGGCGCCGGCGGTGACGCGGTCGTAGGGCAGCGTGACGTCCACGGCCTCCTCGACCAGCACCCGCTCGTCGCGCTCGGCCTCGAGCTCGACCGTGCGGGCCCCGAAGGCCTTGTTCACGGCTCCGCGGGCCTGGCCCACGCGCTTGCCCGCCTCGGCCTTGGCCTGGGGCGGCAGGGCGCCGATCTCCCGGTTGGCGAGCGCCAGGGGCGAGCGGTCGCCCATGTGCGCGGTCTTCGCCTCACGGAGCGCGTCGAGGTCGCCGGCGGACGCGAAGGCGGCGAGCGCCTCGTCCCGCATGCGCTCGATCTCTTCCGGTTTCAGTGCCTCGACCTCGACAGGGTCGTACGACTTGTTCGGTGCCGACATCTCTTCCCGTACTTCCGATGGCTGGCTGGTGGGTCCCCGTACAGCGCGATCAGACCGATCGACCCAGAGACACAAAGGTGCCAAAGGACGAGTCTAAAGGTCGCTGGGGGTGAAGGAGCCCGTGGGCCGTCTGGCGAGACGTTCCGCAGGGTTACTGCGTGAGGTACGCCGGCGCGCTCACGGGCAGGATAAATCGGAACTCGGCGCCGCCGCCGGGGCCGCGGCCGACCGTGATGGTGCCGCCGTGGGCCTCCACGATGCCTTTGACGATGTACAGGCCCAGGCCGGTGCCGCCGCGCTTGCTCCCCCGCCAGAAGCGGGTGAAGACGCGGCCCATCGACTCCTCGGGGATCCCGGGGCCCTCGTCGGTCACGGTGACGGCTGTTCCCTTCTCATGCGGCGATACGTCGATGGTGACCGTTCCTTCACCGTGGCGCACCGCATTTTCGAGGAGGTTGCCGAGGATCTGGTCGATCTTGTCCGGATCGGCCCACAGGTCGGGCAGCGGGCGGCTGACACTGACGAGGAACCGTTCGGGGGCCTGGCCGTTCGCGGTGAGGGCCTGGACGTGGCGGCCGACGGCGGTGGCGATGTCCACCGGCTGGCGCCGCACCTCCAGGCGCCCGGAGTCGATGCGGGAGATGTCGAGGAGTTCGGCGATCAGCCGGGTGACGCGGTTGGCGTCGGCGTCGACGGTCTCCAGCATCAGCCTCTTCTGGTCGTCGGTGAACCGCTCCCACTTGGCGAGCAGGGTCGCGGTGAACCCCTTGACGGAGGTCAGCGGGGAGCGCAGCTCGTGCGCGACCGTGGCGATGAGCTCGGCGTGGCTGCGCTCGGTGCGGCGGCGGGCCTCGGTGCCGCGCAGGGTGACGACGAGGCGGCTCAGCGGGCCGGTGGGGTGCGTGCGGACGTACTGGGCGGAGACCAGCACCTCGCGGCCGCCGGGGAGCAGCAGGTTCCGCTCGGGCTGTCCGCGCCGGGTGGCGAGGCCCCCGTAGGGGTCGGTCAGCGCCCACCAGCGGCGGCCGTCCAGGTCCTCCAGCGGCAGGGCCCGGTCGATGCGCGTGCCGAGGGCCTGGCCGGGTTCGGTAGCGGTCATCCGGGCGGCGGCCCGGTTGAAGCAGATGACGTGCCCGCTGCCGTCGGCGACGACGAGCCCGTCGGGCAGGTCGTCGGGGTCGATCCCGAAGCCGGCCCCCTGGCCGGGGGGCTGCACGGCGGCGCCGTCGCGCGGCCCGGTCCCCTGCGGGGGTACGGTGCGCGGCGCGCCGGAGGGCGCGGGGGGGCCGGGGGCGTCCTGGAACCGCCGCTCGGCCGCGTCCGCGGCTCCCGCGGTCCCCGGTGAGCTGTTCGTACCGACGGTCATCTCCCCGTACCCCACATCTCCGAGTAGCGCAGTGGGCCCCCGGGCCGCCACATTACTAGCTGGGGGTCACGGAGCGGCACCCTCCGGACGCCCGCTGTGCACGAGCCGAGGCGTAGAGGCAGACCGCGGCGGCCGTGGCGAGGTTCAGGCTCTCCGCCTTGCCGTGGATCGGGACCCGTACGACGGCGTCCGCCAGCGCCCGGGTCTCCTCCGGCAGGCCCCACGCCTCGTTGCCGAAGACCCATGCGGTGGGACCGCCCATGGTGCCCGCGTCCAGCTCGGCGTCCAGGTCGTCCTCGCCCGCCCCGTCGGCGGCGAGGATCCGTACGCCGGCGGCCCGCAGCCCCTCGACGGCCTGCTCCACCGGGACGCCGACCGCGACCGGCAGGTGGAAGAGGGAGCCCACGGAGGCCCGTACCGACTTGGGGTTGTAGAGGTCCACGGAGGCGTCGGTGAGCACCACCGCGTCCGCGCCGGCGGCGTCCGCGCAGCGCAGCACCGTACCGGCGTTGCCGGGGTCGCGGACGTGGGCGAGAACGGCGACGAGCTTGGGCCGCGCCGTGAGGATGTCCTCGAAGGGCGAGTCCAGGAAGTGGCAGACGCCGACGAGGCCCTGCGGGGTGACGGTCTGCGAGACCTCGGCGAGCACCTCGTCGCCCGCGTAGTGCACCCGGGCGCCGGAGGCCAGCGCGGCGTCGATGATGTCGGCGTAGCGCTCGGCGGCCTCGACGGTCGCGAACAGCTCGATCAGGGTCGGGGCGCCGCCGGCCCCGCGGTGCTCGACCGCCTCGCGGACCGCCTGCGGGCCCTCGGCGATGAACCGGCGCTCCTTGGTGCGGAAGTTGCGCCGCGCCAGGCGCCTGGCGGCGGCCACCCGCGGGGATCGGGGGGAGATCAGCTCGGCGGGGTGACCCAGGTCAGCCATGGTCTCTGCGGTTCTCTCTCAGGGGTGCGGGGGCGCCTCGGGCGCGGCGGTACGGAGCGCGCGGGCGCGCAGGGCGCGGGCGGGCGGGCGGCATGGACGGCGCGCACCCGCGGTGCGGGGAAAGCACTCGGACCCGCAGGCGAGGAGCCTGCGGGTCCGAGGGTGCCGACTGCTTACGCGGCCGGCCAGGCCTTACGCAGCGGCCTTGGGGGCGTTGACGTCGGCCGGAAGCGCCTTCTGCGCGACCTCGACGAGCGCGGCGAACGCGTTGGCGTCGTTGACGGCCAGCTCCGCGAGGATCTTGCGGTCCACCTCGATGTTGGCGGCCTTCAGACCCTGGATGAGGCGGTTGTACGTCATGCCGTTCTGGCGGGCAGCGGCGTTGATGCGCTGGATCCACAGCTGACGGAAGTCGCCCTTGCGCTTCTTGCGGTCGTTGAAGTTGTAGACCAGCGAGTGGGTGACCTGCTCCTTGGCCTTGCGGTACAGGCGCGAACGCTGACCGCGGTAGCCGGAGGCCGCCTCGAGGATCGCCCGGCGCTTCTTGTGGGCGTTTACTGCCCGCTTGACGCGTGCCACTTTTTAACTCCTTGTAGCGGGGCCGTGGTTGTCTTCACACGGCCCGAATTCGATGGGGTCCCGGTCTTGACGTCCCGCTCCCGGCAGGGGAGCGGAGGACGTCACTTGCCGAGAAGCTTCTTGATCTTCGCGGCGTCGCCGGGGGCCATCTCCGCGGTGCCGGTCAGGCGGCGGGTGACACGGGACGACTTGTGCTCGAGCAGGTGGCGCTTGCCGGCGCGCTCACGGAGCACCTTGCCGGAGCCGGTGATCTTGAAGCGCTTCTTGGAACCGCTGTGCGTCTTGTTCTTCGGCATAGCGCCGTTATCTCCTCGTCGGTGGCGCCCCCACCGGTCCGATACCGGACCGGCTCCGGGGAGCGTCATGTTGTGTCGGTGATCCGAGACGGGCTGCCTCGGAATCAGGCCTCGGTGTTCGGCTCCTCGGCGGACGCCTCGTCGGCGGCAGCCTCGGTGGCCTCGACCGCGGCGGGTGCCTCCACCTCGGCGTCGGCGTCCTGCGGAGCCTCGCCCTCGGTGACGGCAACACCCTGGCGCTCGGCCTTGCGGGCGGCCTGCGCCTCGCGGGCTTCGGCCATCGCCTCGGTCTTCTTCTTGTGCGGACCGAGGACCATGATCATGTTTCGGCCGTCCTGCTTCGGGTTCGACTCGATGAACCCGAGGTCCTCGACGTCCGAAGCCAGACGCTGCAGCAGTCGGTAGCCGAGTTCCGGCCGGGACTGCTCGCGACCACGGAACATGATCGTGATCTTGACCTTGTCGCCCTGCTTGAGGAACCGAACGACGTGACCCTTCTTGGTGTCATAGTCGTGCGGGTCGATCTTCGGCCGGAGCTTCATTTCCTTGATGACCGTGTGCGCCTGGTTCTTGCGCGCCTCACGGGCCTTCATGGCCGACTCGTACTTGAACTTGCCGTAGTCCATGAGCTTGCAGACCGGCGGGCGTGCGGACGCCGCGACCTCGACCAGGTCGAGGTCGTACTCCTGCGCGAGCTCAAGCGCCTTGGCAAGCGGCACGATGCCGACCTGCTCGCCGCTGGGACCGACAAGCCGTACCTCGGGAACGCGAATCCGGTCGTTGATGCGGGGCTCGGTGCTGATGGATCCTCCTCGGTAGCACCACACGGCTGCCTGGCAGACAGCCGCTGACGTGTATTTCCGTCAGACCTACCGCGGCGGGAGAATGAAAAAAGCCCCGCCGGGCACAGGCAGGGGCTCCAAAGGGACCGGAGCACCGCCGCATGCGATCGCGGGGCGCAACTCGGGCAGCTTTCCATCGTCCGTACGGAACGATGGATGCCGCCTGACCGGTGACCCGCCGCCCCGGAGGGTGGTCGGGTGGGAGATCGGAGCCTCCACTTGTGGGCCGGGCACACAGGTGTCCGGCCGGTCGAAGTACATACTAGCACCCGCGTTGCAAGCCCGCCGCACGGCATATCGTGGGGCTCATGACTGACGCGACCCCTTCCGCCGACCCCGCTGCCGACGCCGCACCCGACTACGACGCCATGACCCGCGACATCGCGGACGTCCCCGCCGTCGAGGTGATCACCACGGTGGCCGTGCACCTGCTGAGCGCCGCGGCGGTCAACCTGGGCCTGGACAAGCCGGACTCCGAGCACAAGGACCTCGACGAGGCCCGCAAGCTGATCACGGCCCTGGCCGGCCTGGTCACGGCGAGCGCCACCGAGATCAGCTCCTTCCACGCCGCCCCGCTGCGGGACGGCCTGAAGTCGCTCCAGCTGGCCTTCCGCGAGGCCTCGATCGTCCCGGACGAGCCGGGCCAGGGCCCGGGCGAGAAGTTCACCGGCCCGGTCTTCGGCTGATCGCACGCGAACGGAGAAGGGGCCTGCCGCCCGGGAGCGATCCCCCGGGGGCGGGGCCCGACCCGATAGCCGGAGGGGGTGAACACCACCGAAAAAA
>NZ_JBEZMA010000039.1:0-70152 GCF_040652415.1 Streptomyces sp. NPDC048255 | reverse complement strand
GGGCGTGCGGATTCTCAGGTGAAGATCCGGGGTTTCCGTATTGAGGTGGGGGAGATCGAGGCTGTTCTGGCGGGGCATGCGGGTGTGGGGCATGCAGTGGTGGTGGTGCGGGAGGACCAGCCGGGGGAGCGGCGGTTGGTGGCGTATGTGGTGCCGGTGGCGGGTGTGGTGGTGGGGGGTGCGGAGCTGAGGGTTTTTGCGGGGTCGGTGTTGCCGGAGTACATGGTGCCGTCGGCGTTCGTGGTGCTGGATGCTCTGCCGTTGACGGTGAACGGGAAGCTGGATGTGCGGCGTTTGCCGGTGCCGGAGGTGTCGGGTGCGGTGGGTGGCCGTGCGCCGAGGACGCCTCGGGAGGAGGTGTTGTGCGGGCTGTTCGCGGAGGTGCTGAACGTGCCCCGGGTCGGCATCGACGACAACTTCTTCGACCTCGGCGGACATTCGCTCCTGGCCACTCGCCTGCTGAACCGCGTCCGGGAGACCTTCGGCGCCGATCTCACCATCCGCAGCCTCTTCGAAGCCCCGACGCCGGCACACCTGGCGGCGCAGCTCGAGGACGGCACCGAACAGGGTGGCCCGCTGGACGTCCTGCTCCCGCTGCGGCCCTTCGGTTCGCGCCCGCCGGTGTTCTGCGTGCACCCCGCCGGAGGCCTCAGCTGGTGCTACTCCGGACTCATCAAGCACATCGGCCAGGAATACCCCGTCTACGGTCTCCAGGCACGCGGCCTGGACAGCGACGAGGCGATGCCCAAGACCATCGACGCGATGGCCGAGGACTACATCGAGCACATCCGCACGGTGCAGCCGGCCGGCCCCTACCGCTTCGTCGGCTACTCCTCGGGCGGCGTCATCGCGCACGCCATGGCCACGCGTCTGCAGTCGATGGGAGAGGAAGTCGACTTCCTCGGGATCCTGGACACCTATCCCGGCCAGCGCCTCCCGGAGACCACCGAGCAGGCCATCCTCGCCGACCTGCTGCGCTGGGTCGGCTATGACCGCCGTTACCTGGGCAAGGAGCCGCTGACCCACGAACGGGTCACTCAGGTGCTCCAGCGCCTGGGCAGCGCGATGGCCACCCTGGAGAAGCGGCACATCGAGGCGATCAGCAAGATCTACGCGAACAACAGCGCGCTTTTCAATGAATTCGTCCCCGAGCGCTTCACGGGTGACATCACGCTGGTCGTTGCGACCCTGGACAAGATCGACATCTCGCCGACCCCCGATAGCTGGAAGCCCTTCGTGGACGGCGAGATAGTGACCCGCGAAATCGACCGCAAGCACACCGATCTCATGAAGCCGGGACCACTGGCGGAGATCGGCCGCATACTCGCCGAGCGGCTCGAGATCATCGACGCCCGCCCGGAGCACCGGAAGGAAGACTGATGGAAGAGAACCGCCAAGTGGCCGAAGCATCCACGCCCGAACCGGATGCGCAGTTCTTCGCAGAGCTCCGGAAGATGCGTGAGAACGAACCCGTCTTCTACGATCCGATGACCGGCCAGTGGGACGTCTTCCGCTACGCCGACGCGCAGCACGTCATGTCCAGCAACCACATATTCCAGAACGATCTCACCGAGCTGACGCCGCCGCAGGAGGACTACGACCTCTTCTTCATCGGCAACATCGCGGCCAAGGACCAGCCGCGCCACCGCCAGCTGAGGCAGCTCGTCAGCAAGGCGTTCAGCGCCCGCTACATGGCCGGCCTGGAACCGCAGGTCACCGAAATCGCCACCGGTCTCCTGGACGAACTCCAGGACAAGGAAGTCTTCGACCTCGCCGAGGAATTCGCCTCGGTCTTCCCGGTGCTGATGATCGCCGACATCCTCGGCACCCCCCGCGAGGACTCCAAGCTGTTCGCGCAGTGGGCCCACGCGCTGCACACCGGAGTTCCCTCCATGAAGGGGATGCTGGACAACGCGAAGCACTACCGGGGCCTGAACTCCTACATGTTCGACCTCATCAAGAAGCGCCGGGCGGCTCCCAAGGACGACCTGATCAGCCTGCTGCTCGAGGCCCGCGTCGAGGGCGAGCGACTGCAGGACGTCGACATCATCGGGTTCGTCGGCATCCTCCTGCTGGGAGGGATCTCGACCAGCTCCGCGCTCGTCACCAACATCGCGCTGCTCTTCGACCGGGCCCCCGACGCCTGGCGTGAAGTGCGGGCCGACCGGTCCCTCGTGCCCGCCGCCATCGAGGAGATCGTCCGGCTCCGGCCCTCCTTCACGAACGCCCGCCGCATGACGAGTTGTGAGACGGAACTGGGCGGCCACGTCATCCCCGAGGGGGAGGTCGTCAGGGTGTGGATCCCCTCCGCGAATCGCGATGACGCGCACTTCGAGAACCCGGACCGATTCGACATCCACCGGACCGGAAACCGGCACATCGGTTTCGGCCACGGAATCCACTACTGCATCGGCGCCCCGCTGGCCAGGCTCGAGGGCAGCACCGCCTTCAACCTGTTGCTGGACCGGTACGCTGAACTCGAAGTTGTCCACGGCGACGGCGTCACCCTGCTCGACACCGGGAGCATGCTCGGCGCGGAGCGACTGCCTGTATCGGTGACCCGCGCCTGAGCGCGCGGGCAACGCCCCTGTGTACAGGGGAAGTTGCCTCCCGTAACGAGAGTTGGCAAGCTATGACGGAGAAATTCCGTAGCCGAGCGGCGGGCAGATTCCGCACCTGGTTTCCCGTTTCGCTGTGGCACGGATTACCTGCGTTCATAGTGGGGGTGAATTTCGTCATCTACTCCACTTCGAAGGCGATATACGGAATGCAGGGAAAGTTGGGGCTACCCGGCGGTCCTGAGGTGAAGGGCGACAACGGACACACGAATCCGGCGCTCGACCAGTTCGTACTCGCCGGGATGGGGTTCGCCGCCGCCCTCCTCGCGTTCGCCACCATCCATGCGGCCGGCCGCAGGATTCCGCGGTGGTTGTTGATGCTCGCCCTCCTCGGAGCCCTCGTACCGATGGGCGCCGGAGAGGCGGCCATCGTCTACGACTCGACCATCGGGGGCGGACAGATCGGCTGGACCGCCTCCGACGCGCTGACCTCGACCGTGCTCTTCGTCCTGTGGTGCACGGTGGTCTGGGGCTACTTCCAGCGCACGCGCCGACGTCCCCGGGCCGCCGTGGGAACGCCCGCCGGCGTCACCGCCGCGCCGGGGGAGGGCCAGTGAGCCTCCAGGGCCGGCAGGAGAGCACCGGCGCACGGTGGCGGCTCATCGGCATCCGGGCCACGTTCGCGTGCACCGGGCTCTACGGGGCCATGAAGGTCTACTGGGCACTGGGCGGCTCCCTGCTCCTCGCGCAGACCCCCGTACCGGCCGAAGCCAGGAAGAAGCTCATCGAGCAGGACGCCGAAGCCATCACCAGCCACTGGCAGTTCGTCGCCGTGGTCGCGCTGGCGCTGGTCTATGCCGCTGCGGTGACGCGCCCCTGGGGCGAGTGGATGCGCAGGATGCCGCGCTGGATCCTGCTCCTGCCCGCCGTCCTCACGTTCCTGGCGATGACCGCCCGCACGGTGCTGCTCGTCATCGGGGACGTGGGAGTCATCTGGTTCGACTGGAAGGGCACGGTCTACCTGGCCTGGTGGGACCTGCTCCTGTGGTCCCCCTACTTCCTCGTGTGGGGCTTGTCCTGGGGGCTGTTGGCGTGGGGTCACCGCCGGGCGGCCACCGCGTAGTCCCGTACGACAGCCATACCCACGCACACTCCCCAGGAGCGGAGCACATGTCGCACATCGCACTCTTCAACATCCCGGGTCACGGGCACGTCAACCCCACCCTGGCCATCGTCACCGAGCTGGTTCGCCGCGGGCACCGGGTCAGCTACGTCATCACCGAGGAGTTCGTACCGCAGGTGGAGTCGGCCGGCGCCACCGCGGTCGTCTACGACTCGACGCTGCCGCCCACCCACCGCAGCCAGGACTGGCCCAACGACGACATCGTCGCGATGTCCTCGCTGTTCCTGGAAGAGGCGGTCACCGTGCTCCCGGCGCAGGAGAAGGCCTTCGAGGACGACCGGCCCGACCTGGTCCTCTACGACTTCACCGCCCACACCGCCCGGATCCTCGCGCGGCGCTGGGGCGTTCCCTCGATCAGGCTCTCGCCGACGCACGTGCCCTCCGAGGGGTACGCGGAGCACCGCGAGCTGATGCAGGAGCTGATGTCCGAGGATCCGGCCTGGGTGGCCTACCGCCGCAGGTTCCGTGACTTCCTCGACCAGGGCGGTGTCGAGATGTCGGTCAACGACTACACGGACGAGCCCGAACTGTGCGTGGTCACCCTGCCACGGGAGTTCCAGTTCCGGGGGGAGACGGTCGACGACCGGTACGTCTTCGTCGGGCCCTGCATCACCGCTCGTCCCCTGCAGGGCAGTTGGCAGGCCCCGGCGGCAGACCGCCCGGTCCTGTTGATCTCGCTGGGCAGCGTGCTCAGCGACATGGCCTTCTACCGGCAGTGCCTCGAGGCGTTCGGCGGGCTGGACTGGCACGTGGTGATGGTCGTCGGCGGCCAGACCGACCCCGCCGACCTCGGAACGCTGCCGGCGAACTTCGAGGTCCACCGCAGGGTGCCGCAGCTCGAAGTGCTCGCGCGGGCCGATGCCTTCATCACGCACGCGGGCATGGGCTCGGTCATGGAGGCCATCCACCACGGCGTTCCCATGGTCGCCGTCCCGCAATCCGCGGATCAGCCGATGAACGCGCAGTCGATAGCCCGGCTGGGCCTCGGCTCCGTGCTGCCTCCCGAGGAGGTCGACGCGGACGCGCTGCGGGCCTCGGTGCTCGCGCTGGCGGCCGATCCGGAGCTGCCCGGCCGGATGGCGCGGATGCGGGAACAGATGCGCGCCGCCGAGGGCCCGGCCACCGTCGCCGGCCTCGTCGAACAGCGGCTCCGCTCCGGCAGCTGACGAAGGGCGGGCCCGGTGCCACCACTCGGGCCCGCCTTCGCGTGGGGGTCAACGCCGGTCGAAGCCCACGTTCCAGAACAGCTCGGCCCGGCCGGTGAGGCCGTGCTCGCGGGCCCGCCCGGTGGCATGGGCATCGAAGACCGGCCGGAACTCGGGGTCGTTCGGCCAGAGCATGGTGAGCTGGGAATCGTAGGCCTCTATGGCCAGGTACTTCGCCTTCCACGCCGGGTCCGTGGCGGTCTCGGCGACGCTTCCGGTGAAGTGCACCCCGTCGGGCAGGGCGGGCACCTCCGTGGTGCGGTGCCCGTACGGCAGGTCCTCCCAGCACAGGGTCGGTGTGCCCGGGGTGGCCGCGGCCAGGACCGCGTCGCGGGTGCGCCGGTGATCCAGGTGGCCTCCGACCGCCGCGCAGGTCAGGACGGCGTCGGGCTGGAGTTCGCCGACGAGACCGGCGATCGTGTCGGCCAGCCGGGCGGCCAGTTCGGATTCGTGCTCCCCCTCGGGGGGCAGACCGTCCATCCCGATCAGCCAGCCCTTGCCGTCCGGTCTCTGCCGGTACACGGCATCGAGGAACGAGCCGTGTCTCTCGGCCACCCCGAGCAGCGACATTGCCCGGCGGTCCTCGTCCTGGCGGTGCACGACGGGGGTGTCGCCCAGCCCCCACAGGCTGTGCAGATAGTCGGCGACCGGCGAGAAGGGAGGCTTCGGCTGGCCGGCGAACACGGTGAACACCGTGACCTCGACACCTTCCGACGCCAGTTCGAACAGCCGACCGCCGGCCGACAGCACGGCGTCGTCCAGATGGGGCGAAATTGCTAGTACATGGCGCACGATGCTCTTTTTCCTTAGTCCTTTGTGCGGTAGTGAGTTCCCGACGCGGGTGAAGTGCGCATCATCCAACTGCGGGTCAGGGGCCGACCAGCCTCGCCCCCCGGATCTGGCAGGTTGCTGCGAGTTCCTTGAGCCCGTCCGCCGGCCTTCCTAGGATCAGCGGCGGGGGACGGTGCGACGGGTGGTGGCAGAGATCGAAATGTTCTTCGGCGCGGCTTTCAGCGTCATCGTCTTCATCGTGATCTTTGCTGCCGTGGCGCAGCGGTTGCTCGGTCTGCGGGTCGGGATCGTCCGCACGCTGCTCACGGGAGTCGTGGGCACGGTGGGACTCGCGGTCTTCGGTGCCGCCATGCAGCGCCCCGAGCAGGGCAGCGGTGCCATCACCACCGTGCAGATCGGCTGCACGTTCTTGCTGGCGACGGTCTTCCTGGCGGTCTCCGAAGTGGTCGTTCCGTCCGGATCCTCGGGCTCGCCCGCCGGCTGGCTGCGGGCGCTGCGCTCCCGGGCGGCCAGGACGTACCGCTACTCCCACATCAGCGCCATCGCCGTACGGCACGGACTGCGTCCGTACCTGGGCCGGGGGCGTGACTCCGACGGGGTCCTCACCACGGGCAGGGCCCGGCTCGCACGGTCCCTGCGGCTCGCGCTGGAAGAGGGCGGCGCGACCTTCGTCAAACTCGGCCAGGTGCTCTCGACCCGCCACGACCTCCTGCCCCCGGAGTTCATCACCGAGCTCAGCAGGCTCCAGTACCAGGTTCCGGAGGAACCCTGGAAAGAGGTGGAGCGTCTCCTCGCACAGGACCTCGGACGGCCGCCCGGAGAGGTCTTCGCCCACTTCGAGCAGGAACCGCTGGCCGCGGCGTCCATCGCCCAAGTCCACCGGGCTCGCCTGCACTCGGGTGAGGAAGTCGTCGTCAAGGTGCAGCGGCCCGGCGTCCGGCCGCTCGTCGAGCGCGATCTCGACATCATCTGCCGGCTCGGCCGGATGCTGGAGACACGCACCTCCTGGGCCGCGGCCCTGGGGACGGCAGAACTCTCCGAGGGATTCGCCACCTCCGTGGAGGAGGAGCTCGACTTCCGGATCGAGGCGCAGAACCTGGCCGCGGTGACCACCGCCTGGGCCCGCCGCGAGGAGCGGAGGATCGGGCTTCCCGTTGTGCACGAGGAACTGAGCGGCGAGCGGGTCATGGTCCTGGAACGGCTGCCGGGCCTACCGATCAGCGCTGCGTACAAGTCCATCGACGAGCGCGTCGCCACGCGGGCCGACATAGCCCGGGACCTGCTGTTCAACATGCTCCAGCAGATCCTCGTCGATGGCATCTTCCACGCCGACCCGCATCCGGGGAACATCCTCCTCAGCGACGACGGACGGATCTCGCTGGTCGACTTCGGCTCCGTCGGACGGCTCGACGGTCAGCTCCGCGCGGCACTGGGCCGCTATCTGCTCGCCATCCACCACGGCGACCCGGCCGCACTGTGCGACGCGCTGCTCGAACTGGTCGCCCGCCCCGACGAGATCGACGAACGGGAACTGGAGCGGGCCCTGGGCCGGTTCATGGCCCGCCACCTCTCCGGTGGAGCGGTCCCCGACTTCCAGGTGTTCGCCGACCTGTTCCGGCTGGTGGCCCGGCACGGGCTGGCCATACCGCCGGAGGTGGCCGCCGTGTTCCGGGCGCTCGGAACCCTGGAGGGCACCCTCTCCAAGGTGTCCCCGGGCTTCGACGTCATCGGAGCGGCACGGGCCTTCGCCGACGGTGAGAAGGAAGGCCCGGGACGGCTCGGGTGGGGGAACGCCCGGGCGCTCAGCCCGAGCGCGAACCTGCACGCCGCGGTGACGCTGCTCCAGCGGCTGCCGCGCCGCCTGGACCGGGTCACCAGCGCCCTGGAACAGGGTCGGCTCGGGATGAGCGTCAGGCTGTTCGCGGATGCGCGCGACCGCAAGTACCTGCGGTCGCTGGTGCACGAAGTGCTCATCACGTTTCTCGGTGCCACGAGCGGGGTGATGGCTGTCATCCTGCTGGCAATACCCGGAGGACCGGATATCGCGGAGGACCTCAGTCTCTTCCGTCTGATCGGTTACCACTTGCTGGTCATCAGCGCGGTGCTCGTCCTGCGCATGCTCTTTACGGTTTTCCGGGCAAAACGCTGAGGGACCGGGTCCATACGGGCTCCATTGTCCTCCTGCTGTTCCGGAGAATTCCCGGCCCGGTGACAGGTTCCGGTCACGGGGCTGGGTCGGTGATCCGGCCGCTGCGATCGTGGTGGGAAAGCTGACTTCTCTAGGCGGGGTACATGGACGCAGCAATAGAAGCTGAGGGAATTCGCAAGCGGTACGGGGACCACGAAGCGCTGCGCGGAGTGGACCTCACTGTGCCGCGCGGTACCGTCCTGGGCGTCCTCGGCCCCAACGGTGCGGGCAAGACCACCACGGTCCGCATCCTTGCGACGCTGCTGCCGTCCGACGGCGGCCGGGCGAAGGTGGCCGGCTACGACGTGGCCGAGAAGCCGATCGAGGTACGCAAACGGATCGGGCTGGCCGGCCAGTACGCGGCCGTGGACGAGCGCCTCACTGGTCGCGAGAACCTCGTGCTGATGGGCAGGCTCCACCGTCTCGGGAGGGCCGGTGCCAAGAAGCGCGCCGCGGAACTGCTGGAACGGTTCGAGCTGTCGGACGCCGCGGACCGGGAGGTCAAGACCTACTCGGGCGGTATGCGCCGCAGGCTGGACCTGGCGGCGAGCCTGCTGGCCTCGCCGGAGGTGCTCTTCCTCGACGAGCCGACCACCGGTCTGGACCTCACCAGCCGGATGACGCTCTGGGCCATGGTGCGCGAACAGGTCGCCGAGGGGGTGACCGTCCTGCTCACCACGCAGTACCTGGAAGAGGCGGATCACCTCGCGGACCGCATCGCGGTGATCGACAAGGGACTCCTGATCGCCGACGGCACGCCCGACGAGCTCAAGCGCAAGGTCGGTGGAGAGGTCCTGGAGGTGACGCTCGCCGATCCGGACGACGTGCCGCAGGCCGCTCTGCTGCTGGAGAAGGTCGCCCTGGGCGCGCCGGTCGTCGGCGGGCAGGGCCGCAGCGTCTCCGCGCAGGTCGAGTCGGGCATCGGGTCGATCGCCGAGGTGGCCAACGCCTTGCGTGAACACCGCCTGGACGTCGTCGACTTCGCGATGCGCAGGCCGTCCCTCGACGACGTCTTCCTGTCCCTGACCGGGCACGCGCCCAGTACCGAGGAGCCGGCCGACGCGACCGGCAAGTCCGTCACGTCAGAGCAGGGAGTACCAGCCGCATGAGCGAGCTCGTCAACGACACCATGGCTCTCACCGGCCGCCATCTGCGCCACATCGTGCGCGTACCGGAGAAGCTGATCGGCGTGACCATCGCGCCGGTCGTCATGGTTCTGGTCTTCGGCTACCTCTTCGGCAGTGCCATGAGCGTGCCGGGCGGTGGGAACTACCGCGAATACATCATGGGCGGAATCTTCACCCAGGTCATGCTCTCCGCGGTGGGCACCAGTGCCGCGGGCGTGGCGGACGACCTTCAGAACGGCCTGGTGGACAGGTTCCGGTCGCTGCCCATGTCGCGCTACGCCGTGCTGCTCGGCCGTACGGTCTCGGACCTGGCGATGACGGCGCTCAGCTGCGTCGTGATGGCGGTCGTCGGCACCCTCATCGGGTGGCGCGCGCACAACAGCATCGGAGAAACCCTGCTGGGCTTCGGCCTGTTGCTGCTGCTCGGGTTCACCATGTGCTGGGTGGGCGCGCTCATCGGCCTGGTGGTCCGCAGCCCCGAGGCCGTCAACACGCTGTCCACGCTGATGGTCCTGCCGTTCGCGTTCCTGTCCAATGCCTTCGTCCCGCCGGACGGCCTGCCGCGCTGGCTGCAGGTCATCACCGAGTGGAACCCCATCAGCGCGGTCGTCAGTGCCTGCCGCGAGTTGTGGGGCAATCCTTCGCAGCCCGTCAGCGACGCGCTTCCCGCCCAGCATCCGGTGGCCGCGTCGCTCCTGATATTCGGCGTCCTGTTCTGCGTCATCGTTCCGCTGGCCGCCCGCGCCTACCACCGTGCGGCGGCCCGCTGACCGGGAATGAGTTCCCGGAACCAAATCCAAGAGGAGTGATCGGGCTGTGAGCGGGATGGTCACCGCAGTACGTGGTCCTGTGATTACGGGATGGTCGGCGGTGTCGCCGTTCGGTATCGGCCGGGAGGCCTTCGCCGAAGGCGTCCGGTCGGGCCGTCCGGCAGCGACCGTGTTGGACGCCGAACAGTGGAAGGGCCCTGACGAGCAGGCGTGCCTGGTACCGGGATTCGTGATCCGGGACGTACTGGGCCGCAAGGGCACACGGTCGATGGACCGGGTGACGGGTCTGGCGGTCACGACCATCGGCCGGCTCATCGAGGAGTCGGGAGGGTCGGCCGCTGACCTGGGAGGCGAGAGCGCGGCTCTGGTGCTGGGCACCAACACCGGAAGCGCGCAGAGCATGATGGACCTGACGAGGGACACCTTCGTCCAGGAGAAGCCCTTCTACGTGGACCCGTCGCACTTCCCGAACACGGTGATGAACTGCGCGACCGGTCAATGCGCCATCTGGTACGGGCTGAAGGGCCCGAACACGACGGTCGCGGCGGGACGGGCATCCGGTCTCATGGCGCTGAACTACGCCCGCCGCCTGCTGGCGGCCGGCCGGGCACGAACGGTGCTGTGCGGTGCGGCGGAGGAGTACTCCGCGGCAAGGTCATGGCTGGAGCTGCACGTCCGGGGCGCCGACGAGACCGACACGGTTCTGGGTGAGGGCTGCGCGGTGCTCAAACTGGAAGCCGCCGAGTCCGTCGCGCCGGGTGACGGCCTGGCCGAGGTGCTGCTGGTGGAGTCCGGCATCGTCGGGCCGCAGGGGGTGGCGGCCTCGCTGACCGCCTGCATCGAGCGGGCGGTGCGCCGCTCCGGAGTGGGCCTCGAGGAACTGTGGGCGGTGTCACCGTCCGCCCCTTCGGGAACCGCCGGAACCGAGGAACGCGCGGCGCTGGACGCCGCCTTCGCCGGTCTGTCGCCGGAGTGGATTCCGCAGCCTCCCCAGATGGGCGACACGTCGGCGGCGACCGCCACCTTCCAGGTGGTATCGGTCCTGGCGCTGGCCGAGGGGGACCCGGCTGCACGCGGCCGCATCGCCGTGGTCACCTCTGTGGACCGCGACGGGGCGCTGGCCTGCGCCCTCCTGCGTCTGCGCTGACGACAGCATCAAGCGCCCGCCGCGCCACCGGGATCCGGTGGCGCGGCGGGCGCTTCGTGTGGTGCGGACAGCCGTCGGTCGAGCTCCTACTTCGCCGGTACGCCCGACGCAGTGGAATGGTCACGTTCCGCGGAGTGGGCGGCGGACAGCAGCCCGAGCCGCGCGGCACGTACGCCGGCCTGGAAGCGCGAATCCGCGCCCAGCATCGTCATGATCTCCGCTACGTACCGGCGGTAGGTGCGGACGGACACCGACAGTTCCCTGGCGGCCACCTCATCGGTGAGCCCGAGCTTCAGGTACTTGAGCACCTGCCGGACGGTGTCCGAGTGATCCCGGCGACCGAAGCTGCTCAGCTGGTTCGGAACGGCGGCGCTCTGCCAGATGCTCTCGAAGAGCATGCGCAGCGTACGGTTGACCGATTCGGCCTGGATGACCGATGCCCGTCCGCCGACCGCCGACTCCGCGCACACGAGGGCCGTCTGTCCGTCGACGATGACGGCCGTGAGCCGTGGCAGGTCGGACACCCGGACCTTGAGCGAACCGGTCTCGTCGCCGTCGCCCCCGAACTGCTGCTGGTCGAGGGAGGTCCGCGTGCACAGAACGCGTATGTCCACGCCTGCACCGTGACCGCGAAGCAGTCCGGCAACGACGTTCCAGACCGCTTGGGAAATCTCGACTTCCCCCGCGAGGATGATCTCGACGTGCTGGGACGCCTGGGCAAGGAGCTTCCGCACCTCGCCCGCGATGGCCTCTCTTTCCGGTTTGACCTCGGATATCAGCGCATTGCGCAGCTGCCGGTCCCGGCGATTGGTGAGCGTGAACTCGATGAGTGCACGCACTTCCATCAGCTCGAACTCAAATGTGTCGTGCACACTCCCAAATCTGGCCCCGTCCCTGTGTGGTCCACGGCTGGCCAAGGAGTGTGCTGAAAGTGTGTCCTCCATAGCAATTCCCCCGAAATGCTCATGGTGATGTGACGGCTAAGCGCATTCTGGCAGCAGGCGTAGCTCGACGGCTCTGGCTCCTGCCTGGAATCGGGAACTCGCACCGAGATCGCGCATGATTTCGGCGACGTGGCGGCGGTAGGTACGCAGGGACACCTTCATCTCGCGCGCTGCGACCGCGTCGGTGCACCCCGCGCACAGGCGTTCCAGGATGCGCTGGCCGAGGTCGGTACGGAGACGGCCGCCGAGCCGCAGGTAGTCCTTGAGGAGTACCGCCCGTCTCCACGCGCCGGCCAGGAGCAGCTCCAAGGTTCTGGCAGCCGCCGGGTCCTCCAGGGTGACGATGTGACCCTCCGCGGACCGGGGCCCGTTGTGGACGAGTGCTGTTTTCCCGTCCACGACCAGGGCTTCGACGAGATGGTC
Organism: Streptomyces sp. NPDC048255; assembly: GCF_040652415.1. Classification (NCBI taxonomy): domain Bacteria; kingdom Bacillati; phylum Actinomycetota; class Actinomycetes; order Kitasatosporales; family Streptomycetaceae; genus Streptomyces; species Streptomyces sp. NPDC048255. The sequence goes on along the minus strand of NZ_JBEZMA010000039.1, from coordinate 57,815 downwards.
CTCGATGACGCGGACCTCCCAGCCGGGAGAATGGGGGGCGACTGACTGGATGAGCCGTGTTTCCAGAGCCTTCGGAGTGCAGAGGAACCGGACGGCGAGCGTGTCCTTGGTGGTCTTGCTGCGCTGGAGCAGCGCCTTGGAGACGGCCTCGGCCTGTTCCTCGTTTCCGGACAGGGCCACGCTGACCCGGTGCCGGGCCCCTCCGATGAGCTGCACTATGGCGTCGTCGGCGTCACCATTCTCTGATTTCAACCGTGCTGCGGAGTCCGCCGGCGAAGCGGAGCGGTGTGTGGAAAGGGTCGAGTTGATCAGGTCGCGGGCTTGCAGAAGAGTTCGCTCGACATCGTCAGAGCCTTCGCCGTATCCGGAAATTCCAGCGGAGATTCTCTGGCCTTTGTTGTGCTCCTCCTGCAGTGGCCTTTCATCCATTAATATATTTGACATAATTCCCCCGTTACGGTCTTGCGAACTTCGGTTCCCTGCTGCAGTGAGGAACCGGGGCAGGCTGAGGGTGGTGTCGGCTGGCTGCTCGCACCACGGTCAGTAGTCGGCCGCAGACAGGCGCGTCCCGTCGTGCGCCCGACGTGAGATTAACAACATCCTGTCAGCGGAGTCAAACAAACGAGAAAGATTAACGATCAACCTCATGGTGCTGCATTGGTGACGTGATGTCATGTCGCGAATGGGGCGTTTCGCCGAGCTGTATCGCCGCAATATCGGGCATTCGATAGGGAATGACAACTTCCGGTCCGGGCCCCGTCGCTATGCCGTGGAATTCAGGCGGATCCCGGATGTGAGTGGCTTCGGTCACGGCGCGCGCATGCCGCAGTACAGTACTGACGGTTTCCTGAAGTCGCTGTTGCGGGCGGGCGTCGGGCGCGAGTATAGACGGCATCGGAATGGGATGCCCGTATCCCGGATTTAGAATTCCAGAGGGCGTGCACCCGGGAGCCTGGGCCGGTGCCCGCCGGATCCCCGAGCCGGCGCGCCGGGTGTTGCAGGGACTCATGAGCCGGGATGGGCTCAGGAAGCGATGGATCCGGCCAACCTGGCCGACGTCCGACCGCTGTGTCGATCCGCCGCCCGCGGGTGGTTGCCCCTACCAGGGCGACGCCGACCGTGTGGCAGCAAGTGGTCAGCGGTGAATTCATTTCAGGGCCGATAGCGGAATTCCGCCCCGCTGTTGTCAGCAACCTGCCATGCAATGGAGATTCTTCCGCCGTCTCCGGCTGACTGGTGTGGCTGTGCTGTCGGCTTCGCTAACGTCACGAGGGTGGCTGAAAGGTCACCCCCCGATGCAAGCACGTGCTGTCCTGTCGTCAGCCGGAGAGCAGTGATGTCGTCCTGTCGCGGTTATCGGACAGTATCGGAAATGATGTTGAAGGAGCTCCATGTTCGGACGAATAGGACGGTTCTCTGTCAACCGGCCTTGGCTGACGATTGTTGCGTGGATCATTGCGGCGGTAGCGCTGAGTGCCTTGGCGCCCTCATTGAAACCGACGAATGACCAGGCGGACTTCCTGCCGTCGCACTATGAATCGGTTCAGGCGGCGAAGACGGCGGCAGCCGCCTTCCCGCAAAGCGAGGAGTCGGCCGCCATCGCGGTGTTCCAGCGGACCGACGGCGGCAAGCTGACGGATGCCGACAAGGCGGACGTCGCGAAGGTCACCGCCGGTTTGCAGGACAAGAAGTACGAGAACATCAAGAAGGTGGAGACGAGCCCGGACGCCGTCTCCCCCAACGGCGAGATCGCGCTGGCGACCGTGGTCCCGTCGGTCGACGACCCTTACGACGAGGCCGTCATCGAGGCGGTCAAGAGTCTGCGGCAGGACGCCAAGCCGCTCCTCGACGGCACCGCCCTGAAGCTCGGTGTGACCGGCCCGGCCGCGTCCGCGCTCGATGCGGGCGAGTCCTCGGGCGACACCGACGCCATGATCATGATGGCCACGCTGGTGCTGATCATCGTGCTTCTCGCCGCCATCTTCCGCAGCCCGCTGATCGCCTTCCTGCCCGTGCTGATGATCGCGGTGATGTTCACCGTCGCGATGGCGCTGATCGCGATCGCGAGCGACGTGGCCGGACTGCAGGCGGACAGCGGGATCTCCGCCATCCTGATCGTCGTGCTGTTCGGTGTGGGCACCGACTACATCCTGTTCCTGCTCTTCCGCTACCGCGAGCACCTGCGGGCCGGACAGGAGCCCAAGGCGGCCCTGACCGACGCGGTCGCCCGCGTGGGCGAGACCATCGCCTCGGCGGCCGGTGCCGTGATCGTGGCCTTCCTCGCCCTGCTGCTGTCCAGCATGGGCAGCCTGAAGGCGATGGGCCCGTCGCTGGCGATCGCGGTCGCCGTCACGCTCGTCGCGGCACTCACTCTCGTTCCGGCGGTCTTCTCGCTGCTGGGAACGAAGGCGTTCTGGCCGTCCAAGGCATGGAAGCGGACGCCGAAGAGCCGCCTTGCCAACCGGCTGGGCGACACGGTCTCGCGCCGCCCGGCAGCGGTCGCCGCCGTCTCCGCCGGTGTGCTGGTGGTGCTGGCTGTGGGAGCGCTCGGATTCAAGGCCGAGTTCGACTCCGAAAGTTCCCTTCCGAAGAACCTCGAATCCGTACAGGCCATGGAGCAGCTCCAGCAGGGCTTCTCGGCCGGCCAGACCGACCCGAGCCTGATCCTCGTCACGTCGCAGGGCGGGGCCAAGCTCGACGGGGCCGCCCTGGAGGACTTCCGCGGCAAGGTGGCGAAGACCGAGGGCGTCAACGACGTGTCCCCGGCACTCATGAGCGCCGCGGGCGACGTCGCCCAGTTCAGCGTGGTGCTGGAGCACCGGCCGGCCTCGGAGAAGGCGATCGCCCTGGTCTCCGGCGACCTTCGCGACACCGTCCACAAGTCGGCCCCCGAAGGGTCGAAGGCAGTTGTGGGCGGGACCACGGCCGTGCTGGCCGATATCGAGGACGCGGTGAACCACGACTACAAGCTCGTGTTCCCGGTCGCCGGTCTGGCGATCATGATCATCCTCGGCCTGCTGCTGCGCAGCGTCGTGGCCCCGTTGTACCTGATGATCTCGGTGGGCCTCGGCTTCGCCGCGACGCTCGGCGCCACCGTCTGGCTGTTCCAGGGCGCCAAGGGCGAGACCGGGCTGCTCTTCATGCTGCCCGTCATCGTGTACCTCTTCGTCGTGGCCATCGGGACCGACTACAACATCCTCATGGTGGCGCGACTGCGCGAAGAGGTCCAACGGGGCACCTCCCCGCGGGAAGCCGTCAAGCAGGCCGTGGCGCAGTCCGCGCCGACCATCGGTTCTGCGGCGGTCATCCTCGCCGGCACCTTCGGCGTGCTGATGCTCGCGAACAACTCGCTGCTGCAGCAGATGGGCTTCGCCGTGGCCTTCGGCATCCTGCTGACGGCGTTCGTCATGGCCCTGCTCCTCGTGCCGACGGTGACCATGCTGCTCGGCGCGAAGGCCTGGTGGCCCGGGCACCGCACCGCTCCCGGTGCCGGGCCCGGCACCGGTGACGAGCTGAAGGAACCGGCGATGGCCGCCGGATCCGCCAAGTAACAACAGAGGTCGCGCGTTTCCCCGGTGCGGGCACCGGGGAAACGCGCGACCTCGCGCACTGTCCTCAGGAGGGGCAGGTCCGCTCAGGAGCAGCCGCGGACCGAGTTCCACCCGATGAACGTGTGCCGCAGTGTGATGTCGAACGTGCAGGAGGCAGTTCCGTCGCCGTTCAGCTGCACGGTCGTGTCATGCGTGTTCGCGTACCAGTTCCCGCCGAGGTCGAAGATTCCGCGGTAGCCGAATTCCGCGTGGGCCGTGACGAGGGCACCGGAGTTCTGCTCACTCTTGTGGGACGACGTCAGTGACCATCCGGCGTTCCAGGGCTCGCGGTTGGCCGCGTGGCTCATCACGGTCACGGGGTTGGTGACCTGACCGTTGACGGTGTCCCAGGTGGACGTCGTGTAAAGGGCCGTCATGCGGATCTTGCAGCAGTCGTACATCTCCGACCAGCTGCGCACCTGGCGTCCCGTGGGCGCGTCGGCAGCCGCGACCGCGAGGGAAGAGGCCTTGTCCGCGGGCGCGACGGGGACGAACCGTACCGGCCCCAGGACGGGGGCGCAGTCCGCACCGATGCTCACGTCCTGCTGGGCGGACATCCCGGGCGGCGGCACGGGCAGGGTGCTGGGCAGCTTGACCTCGGCGCAGGCGGTGTCCTGCGGCGCGGTCTCGGACGCGGTCGCCGGCGCTGCGGTCCCGGCCAGCACGGCCATGGCCGCGACCGCGGCCGCGAAGAGCATTCTGTTCTTGTGCAATTTCCCGTTCCCTCTCGGTGAGTTCGCTGGGGAACGTAACAGGGTCGGGTTTCCCTGTAGTTGATCTTTCCGTGCATCGCAGGAAGATGACAAACCATCCCGCCGCGGTCAGCCGATGGCAGCTTCATGCCAAGCAGTGGTGGCGCCGATCGAGCTGCTGGAACAGTGGTATCGGTTCGAGCGGGTATGTCTGCCTCAACCCGTTCCGCACAGGTGATGGGGGAGATTCCGTGGCGGCCATGAAGACACTCAAGGCGGTGTACGGAGGGCCGGGGCCCTCCCGTATGCGCAGGGCGGCCATGCTCCGCCGGCTTGCCCTCGATGACACGGGACTCGAGCGGCGCCTGCGCAGCGGGCTCGAAGCGGCGGAGAAGGAACTGGCCGCCCACGCGGAGAGCGCCGAGGACCCGAGGATCGCGGACGTGGCCGGCCACCTCGCGGCGGCGGGGGGCAAGCGGCTGCGCCCGTTGCTGGTGCTGCTCGGGGCCGAGTTCGGTGACCCATGGAAGGACGGGATCACCGGGGCGGCGGTCATCGTGGAGCTGGTGCACGTCTCCTCGCTCTACCACGACGACGTCATGGACGCCGCCGCCACCCGGCACGGCGTACCGAGTGCGAACGCCCGCTGGGGCGACCGGCTCGCGGTGCTGGCGGGCGATCTCCTGCTGGCCAAGGCCGCCCGCCTCGCCGCCGATCTGGGCCCCGAGGCCACCGCCCTGAACGCCGAGGTGGCCGGACGGCTCGTGGAGGGGCAGCTCCACGAGCTCGTCGGACCCGGTGCGGGCGAGGACCCCATCACGCACTATCTACGGGTGATATCAGGCAAGACCGCGGCGCTGCTCGCCATGTCGCTGCGGATCGGAGCCCAGCAGGCGGGCGCCCCCGAGCAGGTGGTACGCGCGTTGGGGGAGTACGCCGAACACCTCGGCTTCGCTTTCCAGATGGCGGACGACCTGCTCGACATCAAGGCTCCGACGGAGCAGCTCGGCAAGGAACAGGGCAAGGACATCAAGGCGGGCGTCGCCAGCCTTCCGGTCCTGCTCGCGCTCGCCGACAGGACGCCGCGGGGCGCCGAGCTGCGCGAGCTGCTCTCCGCCGGGCCGGTGGGACCCGCCGAGCAGCGCCGGGCCCTCGCACTCTTCCGCCGCTCCTCGGCCCTCGCCGAGGCCGAGGCGATGATGCACGAGCGGCTGGACCTGGCTCGTACGGCGCTGCGGGCGCTCCCGCCCCGCCCGGCGCTCCAGGCGCTCGTCGCACTCTGCGATTTCGTGGCCGACCAGACCGGCTGAGGCGAGATCCTCCCCACCGTCGCCCCGAGGCACCCGGGCGGAGGCCGGTCAGCCGCCGTACGGCGCCTGCGCCTTCTTGTCCTTCAGCGCGGTGCCCCACCACTCCAGGGCGTCGAGGAGGGTCTTGGCCGCGGAGTTCGCCTCGGTCGGGTCGATGAGGCCGCCCTGCTCGTCGAACTGGCCCCAAGGACCGTGGAATCCGACGGTGTCGCGGACCGTGACCATGTGGCACTCGGCGAAGACCTGGCGCAGGTGCTCCACGGCGCGCATGCCGCCCGCCATGCCGCCGTAGGAGACGAAGCCGACCGGCTTGGCCCGCCACTCGGTGGTGTGCCAGTCGATCAGCGACTTCAGCGAGGCCGGGAACGAGTGGTTGTACTCGGGCGTGACGACGACGAACGCGTCTGCCTGGGCCAGTCGGGGCGAGACGCCGGCGAGCACGGCCCGGGTGGCCTCCGAGGGCGTGGCCGACAGCTGGTTCGGCAGGTCGTGCTCGATCAGGTCGATCACGTCGATGTCCAGGCTCCCCCGCTCACGGGCGACACCCGTGAACCAGTTCGCGATCGTCGGGCCGAACCGGCCGTCACGGACGCTGGCGATGATGACTGCGACGCGGAGCGGCTCAGACATGAAAGGTACCTCCAGTTGTGTGCGGCGCCGCCCCGGCCGTGGCTGACGGCGGAGGCGCTTCCCGCTGGTGCTGTTCCCACCCTCACCGGGTGTAACGGGAGCGGACAATACCCGGACTGTCAGTCCGTCAGCTCGGCGGGTGGGGTGCGGTGCTCAGCGGGGCCCGTACGCCGGCCACCGCGCGTAGGGCGGTTGCCCGATGCCGACGGGCCTCCTTAGTCCGCACGATGGCCGCGTGATGAAGGCGACGACGACGGGACGGGTCCTGCGGGACCGCAACGCACGGCTGTACCTGTCCGGGGTGGCGGTGTCGGGGTTCGGTACGACCGCGATGTGGCTGGCCGCGGGCATCTGGGTGAAGTCGCTGACGGGTTCGGACAGTCTCGCCGCCCTGACGGTCTTCGCCATGTGGGCGCCGACGCTCGCCGGCCCGGCGCTGGGGGCGCTGGCCGACCGGATGCCGAGGCAGCGGCTCCTGGTCGGGCTCAGCCTCGGGATGGCGCTGCTGCTGCCCGTCCTGCTCCTGGTCGACTCCGCGGAGCGGGTGTGGCTGATGTTCGCCGTCCTGCTGCTGTACGGGGTGAGCGGCACGGTCCATGAGGCCGCCGAGGCCGCGCTGCTGCCCAAGGCGGTCGGCCCGGGGATCCTCGGCGACTTCAACGGGCTGCGGCTCGCCGCCAACGAGGGCATGAAGCTGGTCGCGCCGCTGGTGGCGGCGGGGCTGTTCGCCCGGTTCGGCGGACCGTCGGTGGCGCTGCTCGACGCGGTCACCTTCGCGCTGGCGGCGGGGGTGTACGCGCTCCTGCGGGTACGGGAGGAGCCGCCGCCGCGTCCGGAGCCCGGCGAGGGGGCCCGAGCACAACTGACGGCCGGTGCACGGTTCCTGAGGGACTCGCCCGTGCTGTGGCCGCTGGTGCTGGCGGGCGCGGCGGTGATGTTCCTGGCCGGGCTGAACGGCGCCCTGATCTACGCCGTCGCCGACGACGTGCTGGGCCACACCCCCGCGTACGTAGGGGTGTTGTACGCCGTCCAGGGCGCCGGCTCCGTCGCCGTCGGGATCGCGGCCGGCCCGCTCCTGCGCCGCCTGCCCGAACGCAGGGTCGCGGCCCTGGGCATCGCCCTGTTCGCGCTGGGGGCCGGCGGCCGCGCCCTGCCGTCCGACGCGGTGGCCCTGGTGTGCAGCGCGGCGATCGGCATCGGGCTGCCGTGCGTACTGATCGCCGCCCTGACGGCGGTACAGCGCGAGACCCCGGACGCCGTCCTGGGCCGCACGGCCGCCACCGCCAACACCCTGATCTTCGTCCCGAACGCCGTGGCCCTGGCCCTGGGCGCCGGCTTGGTGGCCCTCGTGGACGTCCGCGTCCTCCTGCCGACCCTGACGGTGACCGGCCTGGCCCTCGCGACCCGCCTCGCCCGCCCGGCGTCCGCCAGCCGCCGCCCCGACACCGCCTAGTGCTGTGACCGGGAGGCAGACGGACAGGCAGGCAGGCCCGGCAGCGGCTTCACCACGGGGTGCTTCCGCGCCCCGGCCCATGGCCGCTTGGCCGAAAGCGCCCGTCACATTCTGACGTGCCCGGCCGTTCGGTAGGGTCCTGCCGTTGTCGATGATCATCGTCCCGGGGGGAACGACGCCTTGAGTTCATACCGACCTGCGCCCGGATCCGGATCCGGATCCGCGTACACGCCCGCGCCGGTCCGGCGGCCCGGGTGGGTGCGCGTGGTGCGGGCGCCCTTCGAGCTGGCCGCCCGGGTCCACCGGCCCGCGCGCCCCGACCGGATCGTGGACGAGGCGATCCGGCGCGCGCAGATCGCCCGGACCGCCATCGGCCTGCTCGCCGGGTGCTGGCTGGTGCTGTCGTACCCGCTGCGGGAGGGCGCGGGCGGCGTCATCGAGGACAAGTTCGCCGAGGTGCTGATCAGCGCCGGACTGCTGCTCGTGCTCGGACCGCTCGCGCTCGCCGCCTTCGTCCTGTCCGCCCGGCCGCCGGGCCCCGCCTTCTACCGGGCCCGGCTGCGCGGTCCGGCCACCGCCATCGGCGCACTGCTCGCCACCGTCCTGGTGATGTCGTACGGGCTGCCGCACATGAGCAGCTTCGCCTACGGCCTGGGGGCGATCGCCGGCCTCTTCTTCATCCCCTTCGCGCTCGCCTCGGCGGTGCTCTGCGTCCACCACGCCTTCCGGACCGCCGACGTCCACGAGGTGCTGCCGCCGATGCTCTCGCCCGTGCTGGTCTGGTCGCTCTTCGTCGTGCAGCTCTTCGACGACGCGCCCGTCGACGCACCGCTCCCGGTGCGCCTGCTGTTCCTGCTGGCCCCGCCGCTCTCGGTGACCGCGCTCTCGCTGTGGGAGCTGCGCCGGCTGCGCGTCCGCTACGGCATCACGATCCGCCGCGCCCTGGGCCGCGGCCGGCTGAGCGGACGAGGGTGAAGACCGCGCCCTCCGGGTCCGCGACCGTGGCTTGCCGGCCGATGGGCCCGTCGTGGGGCGGTTCGACGACGCGGCCGCCGAGGCCGGTGACCCGCTCGGCCGCCAGGTCGGTGTCCTCGACCTCGAAGTACGCCATCCAGTGCGGCCCCCGGTCGTGCGGCAGGGAGCGCCCGACACCCCGTACGGCGGCCACCGGGCGGCCCTCCAGCCGCAGGGTCAGGTAGTCGAACTCCTCGGAGGCCGCGCCGTGCGTCTGTGCCTCGTGGCCGAATACGTGCTCGTAGAACTTGCCGACGGTCGACGTGTCCTGCGTGATCAGCTCGTTCCAGACCGGGGTGCCCGGCTCCCCGTGCAGCCGGGTGCCCAGGTGGGTCTCGGCCTGCCAGATCCCGAAGATCGCGCCCAGCGGGTCCGAGCAGATCGCCACCCGTCCCGCGATACCGGCGTCCAGCGGCCCCACCGCGACCGTGCCGCCGCAGGAGCGGATCGCCTCGGCCGTGGCGTCGGCGTCGTCCGTGGCGAGGTAGGTGGTCCAGGCCACCGGAAGATGCCGGTCCGGCGGCATCTCGCCGATGCCCGCCACCTCGTGGCCGGCCAGCAGGGCCCGGACGTACGGACCGAGTTGTTCGGGGCCCGGCTCGTACTCCCAGCCGAACAGATCGGCGTAGAAGTCCTCCGTGGTCCCGAGGCCGTGCACCATGAGGCTCACCCAGCACGGTGTGCCGGGCGTGCGCCGCGTAGCTCCCGATGCCTCGGTCATGTCAAGCGTCTCCTCCGTCGTGCCGCTTCCGCGTGTCGCTGAATGCTTTCACTCCGCGGGGCCCGGCGCGCCCCGGCCGCGCCGCATCGCGGGGGCGTCGGAGCGAGATGACCGGATCGGTGCGCCCCGCCGATGACGCCCTTGTTACACGGGTTTGGGGCGGGGAGGAAGATGGCCTCCATGAGTGCGAATTCTGCGATCCTCTCCGCCGCCGAACTGGCGAGCGAACTGTCGGGTCCGAGGCCGCCGGTGCTGCTGGACGTCCGCTGGCAGCTGGGCGGACCCGACCAGCGGCCCGCGTACGAGGCGGGGCACCTCCCGGGCGCCGTGTACATCGACCTCGACCGGGAACTGGCAGGTCCGCCCGGGTCGGGCGGACGCCACCCGCTGCCCGACCCGGAGGCGTTCGGGGCGGTGATGCGGCGGGCCGGCGTCACGTCGGAGACGCCGGTGGTCGTGTACGACGGCGGCCAGGGCTGGGCAGCCGCCCGGGCGTGGTGGCTGCTGCGCTGGACGGGTCACCCGGACGTGCGAGTGCTGGACGGGGGCCTGGCCGCGTGGACGGAGGCGGGAGGCGGGGTGACAGCCGATCGGGTGACTCCCGCCGAAGGCGATTTCAAGCCAACTCCGGGGGCGCTGGGACTGCTGGACGCGGACGGAGCCGCCGCGCGCGCCCGGGCGGGGGTCCTGCTGGACGCCCGGGCGGGGGAGCGCTACCGCGGAGAGGTCGAGCCGATCGACCCGGTCGGCGGCCACATCCCGGGCGCGCTGTCGGCCCCGACGACGGAGAACGTGGGTCCGGACGGCCGTTTCCTGCCGGCCGGCGCCCTGCGGGCGCGCTTCGCCGGACTCGGCGCGGCGGCCGGCGCCCCGGTGGGGGTGTACTGCGGGTCGGGGGTCTCCGGCGCGCACGAGGTGCTCGCGCTGGAGGTGGCGGGGATCGCCGCCGACCTGTACGCGGGCAGCTGGTCGGAGTGGTCCTCCGACCCGGCCCGCCCGGTGGCCACGGGCCCGGACCCCGAGTAGCCCCCGAAACCGCCCGCCCGGCCCGAAGGCCGGGTAGGCGCAGGACCGGGTGGGCCGGCCCAGGACCGGCCCCCACCCGGGCCGGCCCGGACCGGAAGTCCGGCCGGGAGCCCGGGCGCCGGTGCTACTCCTGCTTCTTGCGGCGCGTGCCGAAGACGATCTCGTCCCAGCTCGGCACCGCCGCGCGCCGGCCGGGGCGGACCCCGTCGGCCTCGGCCTGCCGGTCGGTGGTGCCGGTCAGCCGGTCGCGGTGGCCCGCCACCGTGCGGGGCATCAGGACGTCGGCGTACGCGGAGCCCGCGCCCGCCGAGGCGGCCGGAGCCGGCGGCTCCTCCGTCTCGGGCTCCTCCGCCGGGGGTTCGGTGCGGTCCGGGACGACCATGTCGCCGCGGAAGCTCGGGACGGCCTCCAGCAGGCTGGTCAGGGTGTCCCGCTCCTCCTCCGGATCCGGAGCCGGCGGGGTGGGCCGTTCCAGCTGCCGGTCGAGGGCGCGGTCCAGCGGCCGGTCGCGGGGCAGCCGCGCGATCCTCGGTACGAAGGGGAAGCTCGGCTCCGGCGTGGCGGGCAGGTCGTCCGACTCGCCGATCAGCGAGCGGGCCTCGTCGTCCACGGCCACGACCAGCCGGCGCGGCGGGTCGTACGTCCAGCTCGCCGAGTGCGGTTCGCCCGCGACCCGGTAGACGAGCAGGACCTCCCAGGTGCCGTCGTCGCGGCGCCAGGAGTCCCACTGGACGGATTCCTTCTCGGCGCCGCGCAGCGTCAGCCGCTCCTGCACGGCCTCGCCGAGCTGGGGTCCGGTGTTCTCGCCGGGACGGCGCACGGGGGTCTTGCGGGCCCGCTCGGCCATGAAGGCGCGCTCGGCGAGCACGGGGCCCTCGAACCGGCGTACGCGGTCGACGGGGATGCCGGCGAGCTGGGCGACCTCCTCAGCGGAGGCACCGGCTCGTATACGGGCCTGGATGTCACGGGGGCGGAGGTGGCTCTCCACCTCGATCTCGATCTGGTTCAGGCGCGCGCGGTCGTTGCGCACGGCGGCGCGCAGGCGCTCGTCGATCGGAAGCGTGTACTCCGTGCTGTCCCCAGCCTTGAGCACCAGTCGTGTGCCGTCATTTGAGACGGCCACGACACGCAGTTCGGGCATGGGGACCTCCCGGGTGGTGCCTGCCGACGTCACGTGCGTCGCTGCTTCCGCTAGTCGAGTGTGGCCTGCCCGGGTGCAGCCTGCCACAACCTTGCCGAGTTAAACCGGCGTGTCGGGCATGCGCCCTTGATCGCCGTTATGGCACGGTTACCTGTTGGGCACGCACAGTGACGGAACGATTACTGTGCGCAGCAGGAACCCGTGCAATACCGCGGCATCACCGGTCTTGAGTGCCGTTTTCCATCAGCCGGCCCCCTCTCCCGAGTCCGGACATCCGTAAGGAAGGACGGCCCCAGGGCTCGCCACAGTACTCCATTCGGGCCACCTGGGTGGACCGCCGCGCCGCCGAACTTCTCTCGGACGGCGGGAGTTGGGCTGCCCTCCGTCGGGCCCCATCAGTGCTCGAACGCGTTTCCTGGTGTCCTGCTTCACAGAATCGCCAGAAATGGAACTATCCGTTTCGCTCAGGTGTCACTAACTGCTGAAAGCGTCGGACGCGCGAGAGGCAGGACACACAGGGGATGGCGACGGGTCAGAAGGCTACGCACGGTGCCGAATCGGAGAAGCCGGACGGGAAGAGGCTCGACCTGAGTGCGGCTCAGGTGGCCGGCAGCTCCCTCGCCACCGTCGCGGCAGCCCTGCTCGCCTCGAAGATGGGCGTCTACGGGACCATCCTGGGCGCCGGTGTGGTGAGCGTGGTCGCCACCGCGGGCGGACCCGTCATCCAGCACTTCTTCCGCCGCACCGGCGACCAGCTGCGCGAGTCGGCCCGGCCGAAGGCCCGTCAGGTCGCCGCGGAGGCACCCGTCCCGCCGGCGGAGGAGTTCGGCGAGGCCACCGTCCACGGCACCCGCGTACGGGGCTGGAAGCGCACGGCGGTCGCCGCCGGCGCGGCCTTCGCCATCTCCCTGGGCGCGCTCGGGACGTACGAGGCGGTCGCCGGCACCTCCGTCAGCAGCGGCGGCGGCACCATCTTCTCCGGCGGAACCCGCACGGTGCACCAGGACCGGCCCGCCCCGTCCGAGGAACGGCCGGGCAAGGAGACGGGCGCGGACACCGGGACCGGGACCGAGGAGGGCGGGAAGAGCCCCGGGCCCGGGACCTCCCCGGACCCCTCCGGCTCGACCGGCGGCGGCGCCGGCCGCGGCCCGAGCCCGGATCCCGGCACCTCGCACCCGGGGGCCCCGACGCCCACCCCGCCCCCGTCCACGCCCGCGCCCACGCCCCCGCCGTCCACCGCGCCCCCGAGCCCGGGCGCCGGGACGCCCGGCACCAGCGGCAGCGGCACGGGAGGCAGCAGTACCGGAGGCGGCAGCACCGGCGGCGGGCAGGAGCAGCCCGACACCCCCTGACCCGCCGGCCGGCCAGGGCTCACCCGCCCAGGACGCGCCGCAGGTAGTCGTTGCCGAACAGCCGGTCCGGATCGAGCCGGTCGCGGAGCGCGGTGAACTCGCCGAACCGTGGGTAGACCTGCTCGAAGTACTCCGCGTCCCGCGTGTGCACCTTGCCCCAGTGCGGGCGCCCGCCGTACTCGGTGAAGATCCGCTCGGCGGCCGTGAAGTAGGCCTGGTAGGGCGTGCCCCTGTACATGTGCACGGCGATGTAGGCGGTCTCGCGCCCCGAGGCCGTCGACAGCGCGATGTCGTCGGCCGGAGCCGTCCGCACCTCCACCGGGAAGCTGATCCGCAGGCCGGAGCGGTCGACCATGGCCTTCAGCTCCCGCAGCGCCTCGACGACCCGCTCGCGCGGGAGGGCGTACTCCATCTCCACGAACCGCACCCGGCGCGGGCTGGTGAACACCTTGTACGGGATGTCCGTGTAGGTGCGCGCCGACAGGGCGCGGCTGGCGATCCGGGCGATCGAGGGGATGGCGGCGGGGACCGCGCGGCCGAGGGAGTTGGCGGCCTGGAAGACGCCGTTGGACAGGAGTTCGTCCTCGATCCAGGCGCTCACCGCCGAGGGCGGGGCGGCGGGGCCCTGGCTGCGGTTGTTCCGCTTGGTGTTGCAGTTGCCGGTGTGCGGGAACCAGTAGAACTCGAAGTGCTCGTTCTCCGCGAAGTGCTGGTCGAACTCGGCCGTCACCCGGTCGAAGCCCATGGGCTCCTCACGGGCGGTCAGGAAGAAGACGGGCTCGACGGCGAAGGTGAGCGAGGTGACGATGCCCAGCGCGCCGATGCCGACCCGGGCCGCCGCGAAGACCTCGGGGTTCTCCTTCTCCGAGCACTGCAGCAGTTGCCCGTCGGCGGTGACCAGCTCCAGGCCGCGGATCTGGGCGGCGATGGAGGCCGAGTCGCGGCCGGTGCCGTGGGTTCCGGTGCTGGTGGCGCCGGCCACCGTCTGCTCCATGATGTCGCCCATGTTGGTGAGCGAGAGGCCTTCCGCGGCCAGGGCCAGGTTGAGGTCCTTGAGCACCGTGCCCGCCGCCACCGTGACGGTGCCGGCGGCCCGGTCGATCTCGCGGATCCCGGACAGCGCCTGCGGCCGTACGAGCACGCCGTCGGTCGCGGCGGCCGCGGTGAAGGAGTGGCCCGTGCCGACCGCCTTCACCCGCAGGCCTTGTTCGGCGGCCCGGCGCACCGCCTCCTGGAGCTCCCCGACCGAGCGGGGGGTCACCGTACGGGCGGGCGTGGCGGTGACGTTGCCCGCCCAGTTACGCCACGCGGCCGGAACGTTCTTCCCTGCTGTCCCCGCTGTCGTCCTCGTCGGCTTGTCCGCCATCGCTAGAAGGCTCCTCCCCTTGCGCCGGCCTCGTCAGCCGGCGGTATCCCGCGAACGCCACCGCCGCCGCGGCCGCCCCCGCCGAGAGGGAGACGACGTACCCGCTCCGTGCGCCGGCCGCGTCGATGACCAGACCGGTCACCGAGGAGCCGATCGCGACGCCGACCGCGAGGCCGGTGCTGATCCAGGTCATGCCCTCGGTCAGCTTCGCGCGTGGTACGTGCGCCTCGATCAGGGCCATCGTGGTGATCATCGTGGGAGCGATGGCGAGGCCCGAGACGAAGAGCGCCACGGCCAGGATCGGAAGGTTCCCGGCCAGTAGGAGGGGGATCATACTCACGGCCATCGCACATACGCCCAGTACCCAGCGCAGTTCGGTCCGGCCCTTGAGATGGAGCAGGCCGAAGACGATGCCGGCGAGGCAGGATCCGAGCGCCCAGATGGCCAGGATGAAGCTGGCGGAGGACTTGTGGCCCTGCTCGTCGGCGAAGGCCAGGGTGGCCACGTCGATGGAGCCGAAGATCGCGCCGGTCGCCACGAAGGTGCCCGCCAGCACCTGGAGGCCGGGGGAGCGCAGCGCGGAGGCGCGGTCCGTGTGCTCGCCGCGCGGGTGCGGCTCGGGTTCGGTGGACCGCTGCGCGGTGAGCAGCCAGACGCCGACCAGCAGGCAGACGGCGGCGATCAGCGGGCCGGCCTCGGGGAACCAGGTGGTGGACAGTCCGATGGCCAGGATCGGGCCGAAGATGAAGCAGACCTCGTCCAGGACCGACTCGAGGGAGTAGGCGGTGTGCAGCTCGCGCGCGGAGTTCCGGTAGATGACGGTCCACCGGGCCCGGACCATCGAGCCGACGCTGGGCACGCAGCCCGCGATCGCCGCGCACACGAACAGGGTCCAGTCCGGCAGGCCGTTCGCGGCGGCCAGCAGCAGTCCGCTGACGGAGGCCACGGCTATCAGGGTCGCGGGGCGCAGGACGCGCCGCTGCCCGTACTGGTCCACCAGGCGGGAGACCTGCGGGCCGATGACCGCGGCGGCGAGGGCGAGGGTGCCGGTGAGGGCGCTCGCCATCGCGTAGCGGCCGGTGATCTCGGAGATCATCGTGAGGATGCCGACGCCGACCATGGAGAGTGGCATCCGGCCCAGGAGGCCCGCGGCACTGAACGCCTTGGTGCCGGGGGCGGCGAATATCGCGCGGTAGGGGCTGGGCAAAGGATCTCCGTAAGGGACGTCGGCGGCCCGTACAGGTTACGACTGCGGACAAGACACCCGCACGGCGAAAAGGCCGGACCCGGGTGCTGCCCGGGTGCTGGGGGCGCCTTGTCGGCGGCGCGGGGTGGCGGGCGGCCGGGCCGGTTCCCGCCCGAGGACGCCGGGTGGCAGGATTCGATGCATGTCAGACCAGCTCTCCCCGCCGCCCGGCGGGCCCGCCGCCCCTTACGACGCCCTCCTGCTGCTCTCCTTCGGCGGCCCCGAGGGACCCGACGACGTCGTGCCGTTCCTGGAGAACGTCACGCGCGGGCGGGGCATCCCGCGCGAGCGGCTCAAGGAGGTCGGGCAGCACTACTTCGGCTTCGGCGGGGTCAGCCCGATCAACGGCCAGAACCGCCGGCTGCTGGACGCGCTGCGCAAGGACTTCGCGGAGCACGGGCTGGACCTGCCGGTCTACTGGGGCAACCGGAACTGGGCCCCGTACCTGACCGACGTGTTGCGGGAGATGGCCGCCGACGGCCGCCGCCGGATCGCCGTCCTCGCCACCAGCGCCTACGCCTCCTACTCGGGCTGCCGCCAGTACCGCGAGAACCTCGCCGACGCGCTGGCCGCACTCGCGGACGAGGGGGTCACGGAGCTGCCGCGGGTGGACAAGCTGCGGCACTACTTCAACCACCCCGGCTTCGTACAGCCGATGACCGACGGGGTGCTGGCCTCGCTGGAGTCGCTGCCGGCGGAGGTGCGGGACGGCGCCCACCTGGTCTTCACCACGCACTCCATCCCCGTGGCCGCGGCGGACACCTCCGGCCCCGCCGGGGAGCACACGAGCGGCGGCGAGGGCGGGGCCTACGTCAGGCAGCACCTCGACGTCGCCCGGGTGATCGCGGAAGCCGTACGGGCCGAGAAGGGCACCGCACTGCCCTGGGAGCTGGTCTACCAGTCGCGCAGCGGCGCCGCGCACATCCCCTGGCTGGAGCCGGACATCTGCGACCACCTGGAGGCCCTGCACGCCGCCGGCGCCCTCGCGGCCGTGATGGTGCCCATCGGCTTCGTCTCGGACCACATGGAGGTCCTGTACGACCTCGACACGGAGGCCACCGCGAAGGCGGCCGAACTGGGACTCCCGATCGCCCGCTCGGCCACGGTGGGCGACGACCCGCGGTTCGCCGCGGCCGTACGGGAACTGGTGCTGGAGCGGGCCGCGGCCGAGCGGGGCGAGCCCGTGGAGCGGTGCGCGCTGGGCCTGCTGGGCCCGAGCCACGACCTGTGCGCCGTGGGCTGCTGCCCGGCCCGGGCGCCCCGGCCGGCGGCCGCGGGCGCGGACAGCCCCTACGCCTGACGAGCTGGGGAGCCTGAGGAGCCAGGGAGCTGAGGAGCCGGGGAGCCTGAGGAGGGCCTCGCCTCGTACTCGATCGGGCATGATCGAGTACGAGACCCCCCGGAGGAGTGAGACCAGTGATCCCTGAAGAGCTGAAGGCCGAACTGCTGGACGTGGGCCTGGAGGCGGCCCGGCTGGCCGGGGCTCTGCTGCGCGACGGCCGGCCGGCCGACCTGGCGGTGGCGGCGACCAAGAGCAGCCCCATCGACGTGGTCACCGAGATGGACATCGCGGCGGAGAAGCTGATCACCGGCCTCCTCGCGGAGCGGCGGCCCGAGGACGGGCTGCTCGGCGAGGAGGGCTCGGACACGCCGGGCACGAGCGGGGTGCGGTGGGTCATCGACCCGCTGGACGGCACCGTGAACTACCTGTACGGGCTGCCGAGCTGGGGCGTGTCGATCGCGGCCGAGTACCGGGGCGAGACCGTGGTGGGCGTCGTGGCCGCGCCGATGCGCGGGGAGACCTACCACGCGGTGCTCGGCGGCGGGGCGTGGCTGGGCACGGTGCGGCTCGCCTGCCGGGCGGCCGCGCCGCTCGACCAGGCGCTGGTCGGCACCGGTTTCGCGTACGTCCAGACCCGGCGGGCCCACCAGGCCGACGTGGCCCAGCGGATCATCCCCCTGGTACGGGACATCCGCCGGGGCGGGTCGGCGGCGCTGGACCTGTGCGACGTGGCCGCCGGGCGGCTGGACGGGTACTACGAGCGCGGGCTGAACCCGTGGGACCTCGCGGCGGGCGAGTTGATCGCCCGGGAGGCGGGCGCCCTGACCGGCGGCCGTCCCGGGGAGCGGGCCTCCGGGGAGCTCACCCTGGCGGCTACCCCGGCGGTCTTCGCCTCCCTCCAGCCGCTGCTGGACGAGGCCGGGGCCTGGCACGACTGAGCCGGGCCGTATCCGGCCCCGCCGCCGTTCGGGGCGCGGGTCCGGGCGCAGCCCGGAGGCCGGCCCGCCGCCCGCTGGACATGGAGGAACCCCGGCCGCCGCGGGACGGCGGCCGGGGTTCCGGGTACAGGGATCAGCCGGCGCTGACGGTCACGGGCACCCCGTGTTCCGCGGCGAGGCGCTGGAGATCCTCCAGCTCCGCCTGTTCCACTTCCGCGAGGAAGTCGTCGCCCGCCTCGCGGGCCTGCCTGAGGTCCGACTGCGTGGCCCTGATGCGCTGCAGGAGACCCGCGGTGAATGCGTCCATGGTGGGTTCGCCCCCTCTTCGTGGGTCGGCGGCGGCACGTGGCAGTCCGCCGTCAGGGAGTGGATGGGGTGTGCTGACGTCCTCCCCGGCACCCTGGGCCCAGAAACCTCGTAAGGCCGAGGAATCCTCACTTCCGCACCGCCCGCCCCGTGCGGGTGACGCCTTACAGCCGGTTTACGGCTGAAACGGGCAGGATGGACGACGCACCACACGTCTGCCCTGATGGGCTCGGAGGAAGGAAAATACGTGCGCGTACTCGTCGTCGAGGACGAGCAGCTGCTCGCCGATGCGGTGGCCACCGGACTGCGCCGGGAGGCCATGGCCGTGGACGTCGTGTACGACGGCGCCGCCGCCCTGGAGCGGGTCGGGGTGAACGACTACGACGTGGTCGTGCTCGACCGCGACCTGCCCCTCGTACACGGTGACGACGTCTGCCGGAAGATCGTCGAGCTCGGCATGCCCACCCGCGTGCTGATGCTGACCGCTTCCGGTGACGTGAGCGACCGGGTGGAGGGGCTCGAACTCGGGGCCGACGACTACCTGCCCAAGCCCTTCGCCTTCACCGAGCTGACCGCCCGGGTGCGGGCGCTCGGACGGCGGACCACCGTCGCGCTGCCGCCCGTACTGGAGCGGGCCGGGATCAAGCTGGACCCCAACCGGCGTGAGGTGTTCCGGGAGGGCAAGGAGGTGCAGCTGGCGCCGAAGGAGTTCGCGGTGCTGGAGGTCCTCATGCGCAGCGAGGGGACCGTCGTCTCCGCCGAACAGCTGCTGGAGAAGGCCTGGGACGAGAACACCGACCCCTTCACCAACGTGGTCCGCGTGACCGTCATGACCCTGCGGCGCAAGCTCGGCGAGCCGCCGGTCATCGTGACCGTGCCCGGTTCCGGATACCGGATCTGACGGATGGCAGCCATCCCGGCGCCACCCGCGACGCCACCGAAACCGACCTGGGACCCCGGCCAGCCCGAGGGTCCTTTCCCTTGGCTGCGGCCGACCATCCGGATACGGCTCACGCTGCTCTACGGCGGGATGTTCCTGATCGCGGGCATCCTGCTGCTGTCGATCATCTACCTGCTGGCGGCGCAGGCGCTGCGGCAGGGCAACGCCCTCATGTACGAGATCGTCGGCGGCCAGAACGTCCAGGTCACCAGCACCACCTGCCCGGTGTCGAGCATCAACCAGCTGGAACAGTTCAACACCGCGATGAAGGCCTGCGCGCTGGAACAGCGCCGGCACGCCCTGGACGACCTGCTGAGCCGCTCGCTGATGGCCCTGCTGGGGCTCAGCATCATCGCCTTCGCCTTCGGCTACGCGATGGCCGGCCGCGTGCTCTCGCCGCTCGGCAAGATCACCCGGACCGCCCGCCGGGTGGTCGGCTCCGACCTGACCCGGCGGATCGAGCTGGACGGGCCGGACGACGAGCTCAAGGAGCTCGCCGACACCTTCGACGAGATGCTCGACCGGCTGGAGCGGGCCTTCACGGCCCAGCAGCGTTTCGTGGCGAACGCCTCGCACGAGCTGCGGACGCCGCTCGCGATCAACCGGACCCTGCTGGAGGTCCACCTCTCCGATCCGGGGGCTCCGGTCGAGCTCCAGCAGCTCGGCAAGACCCTGCTCGCCACCAACGAGCGCAGCGAGCAGCTCGTGGAGGGCCTGCTGCTGCTGGCCCGCAGCGAGAACCAGATAGTGGAGCGCAAGCCCGTGGACCTGGCGGAGGTCGCCTCGCGCGCCATCGAGCAGGCGCGCGGCGAGGCCGAGGCCAAGGGCGTGGACATCCGGGGCGAGCGGGCGCTCGCCGTGGTCCAGGGCAACGGCGTGCTGCTGGAGCGGATCGCGCTCAACCTGGTGCAGAACGCGGTGCGCTACAACGTGCCGGAGGGCGGCTGGGTGGAGGTCACCACCGAGGTCCAGCACGGCCAGGCGGTCCTGCTGGTCTCGAACACGGGTCCCGTTGTTCCCGCGTACGAGGTGGACAACCTCTTCGAGCCCTTCAGACGGCTGCGTACGGAGCGAACGGGCAGCGACAAGGGTGTCGGGCTCGGCCTCTCGATCGCGCGCTCCGTGGCCCGCGCACACGGCGGAAGGATCCAGGCGACGCCCCGCGAGGGCGGTGGCCTCGTGATGCGTGTCACTCTTCCTTTGTGAGATCCGCCGCCCTGTGTTCGCTGGTGGCTGAACTCGTGGTCCATGAAAACACTTCGCCCTGTGTGATCGATCACAGTGCCCGGTGTCGGCCCATGTGCGTTCAGTGACCCCGGGACGGCCGGAACGCCCGGGAAGTCCGGGTTTCCGGTCCCCCTGATGGCGGTAAATGCACGGGGTGGCGTTTGTGCAAGACGGCCCCCGGACCGTGTACGGTCCCGGTCGTCATCCCAGCCAATTGCTCCTCAAGGCGTGCGGCTGGGTGTCGATTGAGTAACAGACCTTGATGTGAGGCAAAATCTCCGCCTCAGGTCGGGCACAAGTCCGGCCTCTCGCGCGTTACGTGCGCTGAGACACCGCTAACACCCAGAGGGGGAGAGCGAACAATGGCAACGGACTACGACACCCCACGCAAGACCGACGACGACGTCGACAACGACAGCATTGAAGAGCTGAAGGCCCGACGTAACGAGAAGTCGTCCTCGTCCGTGGACATGGACGAGTTCGACTCGGCCGAAAGCCTGGAGCTTCCCGGCGCGGACCTCTCCAACGAGGAGCTGGCCGTCCGGGTCCTGCCCAAGCAGGCCGACGAGTTCACCTGCATGAGCTGCTTCCTGGTGCACCACCGCAGCCAGCTGGCACGCGAGAAGAACGGTCAGCCGATCTGCCGCGACTGCGACTGAGAGGCGTCGGCCGTGGCTGGCTCGACACCCTTTCGGAAGCGACGCTTCCGAAAATCTGGTGATCCGGCGGAGACGCAGGTGGCGATCACGGGCCCGGAAACGGGTCCTGGAGCCCCCGGCGTACCCGCCGTGCCCTCCGACACCGCCCCGGCGGTGCCGTCGGCCACAGAGGTCGGCGAGGGGTCCCGGCAGCGGTCCGGGGCTCGTCGGCTCCAAGCCGTCAAGAACGGTGTACGCAAGGGCGGCGAAAGTGCCAGGGCCGCCGCCCTGTACGTCACCGACCTGATCATCGAGAACGCCCCGCGCGTTCCGGTTCGGGACCTCGCGACCCTGCGCGCGCAGTTCCCGGGCCTCGGTCCCGATCAGCTTGCCGACAAGCTGATCGCGGGCGCCGCCAACGCCACGTCCACCGTCGGCGCGGGCATCGGCGCGGCGGCCATGCTGCCCGTTCCGCCCGCGATGCCGGCGGAGCTGGCCGCGGAGGTCACCAGCGTCGCGGCGATCGAGCTGAAGCTCGTCGCCGAACTCCACGAGGTGTACGGCCTGCGCCCGCCCGGCAGCCTCAAGGACCGCAGCCTCGCCTACCTGACCGCCTGGACGGAGGAGCGCGGGGTCGACCTGACGAAGCCGACCACCCTGAACGCGGCGCTCGGCGGCCAGATGAAGCGCGAACTGCGCCAGCAGATCATGAAGCGGATGTTCCGCAACCTGCCGAACCTCATGCCCTTCATGGTGGGAGCGGCCGTCGGAGCCGTCATGAACCGCCGAGACACCCGGAAACTCGCCGAGAAGGTCCGCGGAGACCTGCGCAGCCGTGCAGTGGCCTGGGACGCCCTGAAGACACTGCCGCCCCTGGAACAGCCCTCCAAGCCCCTTCCCGAGGGCATCAGGAACGCCATCGAGGGACGGCCGCACGGCGGCCACGGCTGAGCACCGCCGCCGGGCCGCTGCACCTCCCTCAGCCGGCGGACGCGCCGGCCTTCGCCGCGAGCACGGCCGCACGCAGCGCCTCGGGCTCGCGGGTCGAGACGTAGACGTACGGGGTCGGGTCGGCCGGGTCCGTCACCTCGATGCGGACCGCCGTCGGGACGTAGCTGCGCATCAGCATGAAGGCGCGCGTGTCGGCCTTGTACGTGCGCCAGGCGCGCGACTCCTCGGCGTCCAGGATCTCGGGCTCGCCCAGGGCCGTCACCGGGATCCGCGCGTCCCCCGCCGCCAGCGCTCCGTTCACCACGCGCACGCGCGCGGAGCCGTACGAGCTCACCAGCAGCCCCGACAGCGCGGCGCCCCCGACCAGCCCGGCCAGCAGCGGCAGGGTGCCGAGCGGCAGCAGCATCAGCGCGCACGCGAGACCGATGAGTACGGCGATGCCCCACCAGGAGCGGGGGGCGGTCAGACGTTCGTCGTGGTGCGCGGGGGAGAGCTGCATACGGCCAAGCCTGCCACGAGGCGACCGGTGGGTAGCCGCGCGGGTAAGGTCTGCGGCTGTGAGTGGACGAAACACAGCGTTGACGCCCCCGGCCGACGCCACCGCGCCGGTCCGGCATCCCGATGCCCCGGCACCCGGGGAGCTGCTCGGCGCGCACTACGAGCACTGTTTCGGCTGCGGCGAGGGGCAGCCGCACGGACTCCACCTGGAGGCCCGGGCGGGCGAGGGCGTGCGCATCACCGCCGAGTTCACCGTCAAGCCCGCCCACCAGGGGGCACCCGGCCTCGCCCACGGCGGCGTCCTGGCCACCGCGCTCGACGAGACGCTGGGCTCCCTGAACTGGCTGCTGCGCGTCATCGCGGTGACGGGCCGGCTGGAGACCGACTTCGTGCGGCCCGTGCCCGTGGGCACGCTGCTGTACCTCGAGGCCGAGGTCACCGCCGTCGCCGGCCGGAAGATCTACTGCACGGCCGTGGGCCGGATAGGCGGCCCGGAGGGCCTGGTCGCGGTGCGCGCCGACGCCCTCTTCATCGAAGTGAAGGTCGACCACTTCATCGACAACGGTCGGCCCGAGGAGATCCGGGCGGCGATGGCCGACCCGGACCAGGTCAGGCGCGCACGCGCCTTTGAGGTGAACCCCTGATGTCCCTGAACAACAACGCGGCGCGTCACGACATCGACGTGCTGATCCGCCGGATCGACCCGGAGGTCCCGATTCCGGCCTACGGTCACCCCGGCGACGCCGGCTGCGACCTGGTGACCACCGAGGCCGCCGAGCTGGAGCCCGGAGAGCGCGCGGTACTCCCCACCGGGGTGTCCATCGCCCTGCCCGACGGGTACGCGGCCTTCGTGCACCCGCGCTCGGGCCTGGCCGCCCGCTGCGGGCTCGCGCTCGTGAATGCCCCGGGGACGGTGGATGCCGGGTACCGTGGGGAGATCAAGGTGATCGTGGTCAATCTCGACCCTCGCGAGAGCGTCCGGTTCGAGCGTTTCGACCGCATTGCCCAGCTGGTTGTCCAGAGGGTCGAGAAGGTGCGCTTCCACGAGGTGGCGGAACTTCCCGGCTCGGCCCGGGCCGAGGGGGGTTTCGGCTCCACCGGCGGTCATGCGGCCGTGGCCGGATCCGGCGCTGGTCAGCAGGGTGGGAATGGCTACGCTTCGGTCGTAACCGACCGGGAAGGACAGTGACGTGTTCGGACGTCGCAAGAAGAACGACTCCGCCAAGGACGGCGGCGCGGCCGAGCAGGTCGTTGACGGCGCCGGCGCCGACGAGTTCGACGATGCCGAGGGTCAGGACGACGCCGCGGCCAAGCCGCGCCGGGTGAACCTGCCGCCGGCCCCGCGGCCCGACGGCCCCTGGGACGTCTCCGAGGTGCTCGGCAACCCGGCCGACGGCCGGGTGGACCTGGGCGGCATCCTCGTACCCGGTGTCGAGGGCATGGAGCTGCGCGTCGAGGTCGCCGGTGACGCGATCGTGGCCGCCACCGTGGTCCTCGGCGACAGTGCCGTGCAGCTGCAGGCCTTCGCCGCGCCCAAGAAGGAGGGCATCTGGGGCGAGGTCCGCGACGAGATCGCCACGGGCATCACCCAGCAGGGCGGCCTCATCGACGAGGCCGAGGGCCCGCTGGGCTGGGAGCTCCGCGCCCAGGTACCCGTACAGCTCCCCGACGGGCAGGCCGGCGCCCAGCTGGTGCGCTTCGTCGGCGTCGACGGCCCGCGCTGGTTCCTGCGCGGTGTCATCTCCGGCCAGGGCGCGGTGCGTCCCGAGTCGGCGGGCGTGCTGGAGCAGATCTTCCGGGACACCGTCGTCGTCCGTGGCGACGGCCCGATGGCCCCCCGCGACCCGATCGTCCTGAAGCTGCCGAACGACGCCCAGATGGTGCCGGACGGCGTGCAGACGGAGGAGCAGGAAGGCTCCCGCTTCGGCGGCGGCATGGGCCAGCTGGAGCGCGGTCCGGAGATCACCGAGGTCCGCTGACGGTCCGCTGACCTCGCGCCGCCCCCTCGCAGGCGGGGCAGACGCATGTTTTCGGCCGGTGGGCCCTACTCCTTCGGGGTGGGGCCCACCGGCCGTTCGCGTGCGTGCGCGGTGGACGCGCCGTGCGGGCGTCAGGAATCCGTCAGGGATGCCCCCGCAGGCCCTCATCGGTGCGTGAACGGCGCGGACGTCCCTGAGAATGGGCGCATGGGACGCGGCAGGCTGAGGATCTATCTGGGCGCGGCCCCCGGCGTGGGCAAGACCTACGCGATGCTCTCCGAGGCCCACCGCAGGGTGGAGCGGGGCGCCGACTGCGTGGTCGGCTTCGTCGAGCACCACGGGCGGCCGCGCACCGAGGTCATGCTGCACGGGCTGGAACAGGTGGAGCGCAGGACGCTGGCGTACCGCGGCGCGGCCTTCACCGAGATGGACGTGGACGCGGTGCTCGCCCGCAGACCCGCCGTCGCCCTCGTGGACGAGCTCGCGCACACCAACGTGCCGGGCTCGCGCAATGCCAAGCGCTGGCAGGACGTGGAAGAGCTGCTGCGGGCCGGCATCGACGTCGTGTCCACGGTCAACATCCAGCACCTGGAGTCGCTCGGGGACGTGGTCGAGTCGATCACCGGGGTCCGGCAGCGGGAGACCGTGCCGGACGAGGTGGTCCGCCGGGCGGACCAGATAGAGCTCGTCGACATGTCCCCGCAGGCGCTGCGCCGCCGCATGGCCCACGGGAACATCTACAAGTCCGACAAGGTCGACGCGGCCCTGTCCAACTACTTCCGCCCCGGCAACCTCACCGCCCTGCGCGAGCTCGCGCTGCTGTGGGTGGCCGACCGGGCGGACGAGTACCTCCAGCAGTACCGGGGCGAGCACGGCATCCGCTCCACCTGGCAGGCGCGCGAGCGGATCGTCGTCGGGCTGACCGGCGGGCCGGAGGGGCGCACGCTCATCCGGCGGGCCTCCCGGATGGCCGCCAAGGGCTCCGGCAGCGAGATCCTGGCCGTCTACATCGCCCGCAGCGACGGGCTCACCGCGGCCTCGCCGAAGGAGCTCGCGGTCCAGCGGACGCTGGTCGAAGACCTGGGCGGAACGTTTCACCATGTGATCGGCGACAACGTCCCCGAGGCACTGCTCGCCTTCGCCCGCGGGGTCAACGCCACCCAGATCGTGCTCGGCTCCAGCCGCCGCCGCTCCTGGCAGTACGTCTTCGGGCCCGGGGTCGGCGCCAGCGTGGCCCGCGACTCGGGGCCCGACCTCGACGTCCACATCGTCACGCACGAAGAGGCCGCCAAGGGCCGCGGCCTGCCCGTGGTCCGCTCGGCGGCCCGCCTCGGCCGGCCCCGCATCGTGGCCGGCTGGGTGGTGGGCGTGCTCCTCCCCGCCCTGCTCTGCCTGCTGCTCACCCACATCGAGGCGGACCCCGGGCTCGCCAACGACATGCTGCTCTTCCTGGCACTGACGGTGGCGGCCGCGCTGCTGGGCGGGCTGTGGCCGGCGCTGGCCTCGGCCGCCTTCGGGTCCCTGCTGCTCAACTACTACTTCGCGCCGCCGCTGCACCGGTTCACGATCTCCGACCCCAAGAACATCGTGGCCATCGCCGTCTTCTTCGGGGTCGCCGTCTCTGTGGCCTCGGTGGTGGACCTGGCCGCCCGGCGCACCCACCAGGCCGCGCGGCTGCGCGCCGAGTCCGAGATCCTCTCCTTCCTGGCCGGCAGCGTGCTGCGCGGGGAGACCACGCTCGACGCGCTGCTGGAGCGGGTGCGCGAGACCTTCGCCATGGAGTCCGTGGCCCTGCTCGAACGCGCGGGCGACGTCGAGGACTGGAAACGGGCCGCCAGCGTCGGCCCGAGCCCGGTGGCCCGGCCCGAGGACGCCGATGTGGACATGCCCATCGGGGACCACATGGCACTGGCCCTGTCCGGGCGGGTGCTGCCCGCCGAGGACCGCAGGGTGCTCGGCGCCTTCGCCGCCCAGGCCGCCGTGGTCCTGGACCGCCAGCGGCTGGTCGGGGAGGCCGAGGAGGCCCGCCGGCTGGCCGAGGGCAACCGGATCCGGACCGCGCTGCTGGCCGCCGTCAGCCATGACCTCCGTACGCCCCTGGCATCCATCAAGGCCTCGGTGAGCTCCCTGCGCTCCGACGACGTGGAGTGGTCCGAGGAGGACCGGGCCGAACTGCTCGAAGGCATCGAGGACGGCGCCGACCGGCTCGACCACCTCGTGGGCAACCTGCTGGACATGTCCCGGCTCCAGACCGGCACCGTCACCCCGCTGATCAGGGAGATCGACCTCGACGAGGTGGTCCCCATGGCGCTGGGCGGCGTACCGGAGGACAGCGTGGTGCTGGACGTGCCCGAGACGCTGCCGATGGTGGCGGTCGACCCGGGGCTGCTGGAGCGGGCCGTGGCCAACGTGGTGGAGAACGCCGTCAAGTACAGCCCGCGGGGGCAGCCCGTCCTGGTGGCGGCCAGCTTCCTCGGGGACCGGGTCGAGGTGCGGGTCGTCGACCGCGGGCCCGGCGTGCCCGACGAGGCCAAGGACAAGATCTTCGCCCCCTTCCAGCGGCACGGGGACGCCCCGCGCGGGGCCGGGGTGGGCCTCGGGCTCGCGGTCGCCCGGGGCTTCGCGGAGTCCATGGACGGCACCCTGGCCGCCGAGGACACCCCCGGAGGCGGGCTGACCATGGTGCTCACCCTGCGCGCCGTGACCCGGGACGGTACGCCGTCACCGGTCACGGCGGACGGCGGGGCCCGCGGCGGCGACGCCGGCGCGGAGAGAGTGGAACGTGATCACGACCGTGATCGGACGATGCGACAGAAGGCAGGACCTCAATGACCCGGGTGCTCGTGGTGGAAGACGAGCCGCAGATCGTCCGAGCCCTCGTGATCAATCTGAAGGCACGCAAGTACGAGGTCGACGCCGCCGCCGACGGGGCGAGCGCCCTGGAGCTCGCGGCCGCCCGCCACCCCGACGTGGTCGTCCTCGACCTCGGCCTGCCCGACATGGACGGGATCGAGGTGATCAAGGGGCTGCGCGGCTGGACGCGGGTTCCGATCCTCGTCCTCTCGGCCCGCCACACCTCCGACGAGAAGGTCGAGGCCCTGGACGCGGGCGCCGACGACTACGTCACCAAGCCCTTCGGCATGGACGAGCTGCTGGCCCGGCTGCGCGCCGCCGTCCGCCGGGCCGAGCCGGCCGCCGGCACCGCGGAGGAGGAGGTGATCGTGGAGACCGACGGCTTCACGGTGGACCTGGCCGCCAAGAAGGCCGTGCGCGAGGGGCGTGACGTACGGCTCACGCCCACCGAGTGGCACCTGCTGGAGGTGCTGGTCCGCCACGGCGGCAAGCTGGTCAGCCAGAAGCAGCTGCTCCAGGAGGTCTGGGGGCCCTCGTACGGCACGGAGACCAACTACCTGCGGGTCTACATGGCACAACTGCGCCGCAAGCTGGAGGCGGACCCCTCGCACCCGCGGCACTTCATCACGGAACCGGGCATGGGATACCGCTTCGAGAGGTAGTGGGGGCGCCGGTACGCTTCCTGTATGAGTGCTGAACCGCGTCCCGGGAAGCCCGCCAAGCCGATCAGGCCGGCGGGCCGGTTCCGCCGGATGATAGAGCGGCTTTCCACCTCCCAGGAGGAGCTGCATTCCGCGGAGCTGCAGGAGGACGCAGAAGCCGCGGGGTGTACGCGGATCTGCGACTGCCACGACCGCCAGATAGTCAAGGTGACCGGAACCCTGCGTACCGTCACCCTGCGGCCGCGGGCGGGCGTCCCCGCCCTGGAGGCCGAGCTGTTCGACGGCTCGGCCGCGCTGGACGTGGTCTGGCTCGGGCGTCGCTCGATCGTGGGAATCGAGCCCGGCCGCCGCATGATCGCCTCCGGGCGCATCTCGATGAGTCACGGCCGCCGGGTGCTCTTCAACCCCAAGTACGAACTCCGACCGCTCGGACAGGAGCACTGACCGGTGACGTCACTCGACAAACCGACCACCCCGCAGGACCCCTCCGCCCCGGCCGCCCAGGACCAGAACGCGGTCACCCAGGCGGCGCTCTTCGACGCCTTCGGGGGCATCCGGGGCACCGTGGAGACGATGCTCCCCGGGCTGCTCTTCGTCATGATCTACACGATCAACAAGGACGTGAAGCTGTCCGCCATCGCTGCGGGCGCGGTCGCGGTCCTGCTGGTGATCGTCCGGCTGCTGCGCAAGGACACGGTGAAGCACGCCTTCAGCGGGGTCTTCGGCGTCGGCGTCGGCGTGGCCTTCGCCCTCTTCACGGGCAGCGCGAAGGGCTTCTACCTGCCCGGCATGATCTACGGCGCCGGTCTCGGCGTGGCCTTCACGGTCTCCGCACTGGTGGGCTTCCCGCTGCTCGGCGTGGTCCTGGGGCCGGTGTTCCGGGAGAACCTGTCCTGGCGCACCCGCAACCCGGGACGGAAGAAGGCCTACACCAAGGCCAGCCTGGCCTGGGGGATCATCTTCCTCGCCAAGTACGCGATCCTCTTCCCGCTGTACTGGTGGGGGGACGCGACGCAGCTGGGCTGGGTCCTGATCGCGCTCAAGCTCCCGCCGATGGTGCTCGCGGTGTACTTCACCTGGGTGTTCCTGGCAAAGGCCCCGCCGCCGATCGACGTGATCGCGGAGTACGAGGCCGAGGAGGCCGCGGAGAAGGCCCGTACCGCCGCGGCCCGGGAGAACCGGTCCTGATGTAGCCCCGCCGCACCATCCAGCCCCGCCGGCGTTCGAGGCGCGGGGCCTGGGGCGGAGCCCCAGCAGCGGAGCCGCAGCGAACGGCGACGGCCCGGACAACACGAAGGGGGCGGAGCGACCACCGGTCGCCCCGCCCCCTTCGTCGTGCGAGCGTGCCCGCAGGGCTAACGGCGGGCCTGGAGGAGGTCCTCCAGCTGTTCCTCACGGGCCTGGGCGGCCACGAAGAGCAGCTCGTCACCCGGCTCCAAGGTCTCCTCCCCGTGCGGGGTCAGGACCCGGTTGCCGCGGATGATCGTGACCAGGGAGGTGTCCTCGGGCCAGGTGATCTCGCTGATCTGGGTGCCGGCCACCGAGGAGTCCGACGGCAGGGTCAGCTCCACCAGGTTGGCGTCGCCGTGGCTGAAGCGCAGCAGCCGTACGAGGTCGCCGACGCTGACGGCCTCCTCGACCAGGGCGGACATCAGACGCGGGGTGGAGACGGCGACGTCCACGCCCCAGGACTCGTTGAAGAGCCACTCGTTCTTCGGATTGTTGACGCGGGCCACCACGCGGGGGACCCCGTACTCGGTCTTGGCGAGGAGCGAGACGACGAGGTTGACCTTGTCGTCACCCGTCGCCGCGATGACCACGTTGCAGCGCTGCAGCGCGGCCTCGTCCAGCGAGGTGATCTCGCAGGCGTCGGCCAGCAGCCACTCGGCCTGCGGCACCCGCTCCACGGAGATGGCGGTCGGCGCCTTGTCGACCAGCAGTACCTCGTGGCCGTTCTCCAGCAGCTCGCCCGCGATGGAACGGCCCACCGCGCCTGCCCCGGCGATCGCGACTCTCATGCGTGTGCCTCCTCGGGGCCTTCGGCGAAGGCCGCCTCGACCTTGTCGATCTCGTCCGTGCGCATCATCACGTGGACGAGGTCGCCCTCCTGGAGCACCGTCGCCGACGTCGGGAGCACGGCCTCGCCCAGGCGGGTGAGGAAGGCGACCCGTACGCCGGTCTCCTCCTGCAGCTTGCTGATCCGGTGGCCGACCCAGGCGGTGGAGGTGTGCACCTCGGCGAGCTGCAC
Organism: Streptomyces sp. NPDC048255; assembly: GCF_040652415.1. Classification (NCBI taxonomy): domain Bacteria; kingdom Bacillati; phylum Actinomycetota; class Actinomycetes; order Kitasatosporales; family Streptomycetaceae; genus Streptomyces; species Streptomyces sp. NPDC048255. The sequence goes on along the minus strand of NZ_JBEZMA010000039.1, from coordinate 27,752 downwards.
CGCTCCGCTGGGGTCGCGCCACAGGGGCTCGGCGCCGGACGGCAGCAGCCGGCGCAGCATCTGGTCGGCGGTCCACCGCACGGTGGCGACGGTGGGGATGCCCAGGCGCTGGTAGACCTCGGCGCGCTTGGGGTCGTAGATGCGGGCGGCGACGTTCTCGACGCCGAACATCTCCCGGGCCACGCGGGCGGCGATGATGTTGGAATTGTCACCACTGCTGACCGCGGCGAAGGCCCCCGCCTCCTCGATCCCGGCCTCGCGCAGGGTGTCCTGGTCGAAGCCGACCCCGGTGACGCGGCGCCCGCCGAATCCGGCACCCAGCCGGCGGAATGCGGTGGGGTCCTGGTCGACCACGGCGACCGTGTGCCCCTGCTGTTCCAAGGTCTGCGCGAGGGCAGAACCCACTCGTCCGCAGCCCATAATGACGATGTGCACGGCCGTCCTTCCGGCTGTCAGCGGCTCGCTGGTTCCCAGCCTCATTGCATGCTCTGGCTTAACAGGGTCTCAGACCATGGCCCAAGCTACACACGGGTGGTCACCGATGTGACGTCTTCGGGCCCAGTCGGAGGCGTATGGGCGGCGTATGGGCGGCGTATCGGAGGCGAATTGCCGTACGAAGGGGCATGCGGTTCGTCAGGCTGATTTCGAACGCTTACGATCCTCTGCGTGTCCAAACTGACCGACGTGCCCAAACGGATCCTGATCGGCCGGGCGCTGCGCAGCGACCGCCTCGGAGAAACCCTTCTTCCCAAGCGGATCGCCCTTCCCGTCTTCGCCTCCGACCCGCTCTCCTCGGTGGCATATGCCCCCGGCGAAGTCCTGCTGGTCCTGTCGATCGCGGGTGTGTCGGCGTACCAGTTCAGCCCATGGATCGCCGCTGCGGTCGTCGTGCTGATGTTCACCGTCGTCGCCTCCTACCGCCAGAACGTCCACGCGTATCCCAGTGGCGGCGGTGACTACGAGGTCGCCAACACCAACCTCGGGCCCAAGGCCGGTCTCACCGTGGCCAGCGCACTGCTCGTCGACTACGTCCTGACCGTCGCCGTCTCGATCTCCTCCGGAGTCGAGAATCTCGGTTCCGCGGTCGACTTCGTCATCGAGCACAAGGTGCTCTCGGCAGTGATCATGATTCTGCTGCTCACGCTGATGAATCTGCGCGGCGTGAAGGAATCCGGCAGTCTCTTCGCCATCCCGACGTACGTCTTCGTGGGCGCCGTCTTCGTCATGATCGCCTGGGGCGCCTACAAGGGCATCGTCCTCGACGACACCATGAAGGCCCCCACCGCGGACCTGGAGATCAAGGCCGAGCACGAGGGACTGGCCGGCTTCGCGCTGGTCTTCCTGCTGTTGCGGGCCTTCTCCTCCGGCTGCGCCGCCCTGACCGGCGTCGAGGCCATCAGCAACGGTGTCCCCGCGTTCCGCAAGCCCAAGAGCAAGAACGCGGCCACCACCCTCGCCCTCATGGGCGGCCTGGCCGTCACCATGTTCTGCGGGATCATCGGCCTGGCCATGGCCACCGACGTGAAGATGGCGGAGAAGCCCGCCACCGACCTGCTGGAGAACGGCACCCCGGTCGGTGACGGCTACGTCCAGCACCCGGTGATCTCCCAGGTGGCGGAGGCCGTCTTCGGCAACGGCAGCTTCCTCTTCATCGTGCTCGCCGCCGCCACCGCGCTGGTCCTGTTCCTGGCCGCCAACACCGCGTACAACGGCTTCCCGCTGCTCGGTTCGATCCTCGCCCAGGACCGTTACCTGCCGCGCCAGCTGCACACCCGCGGCGACCGGCTCGCCTTCTCCAACGGCATCGTGCTCCTCGCGGGCGCCGCCATGCTGCTGGTGTGGGTCTACGACGCCGACTCGACCAAGCTGATCCAGCTCTACATCGTCGGCGTCTTCGTCTCCTTCACGCTGAGCCAGATCGGCATGGTCCGGCACTGGAACCGCCACCTGAAGACCGAGCGCGAACCGGCGGCCCGCCGCCGCATGCACCGCTCCCGGGCCATCAACACCTTCGGCGCCTTCTTCACCGGCATGGTGCTGGTGGTCGTCCTGGCCACCAAGTTCACCCACGGCGCCTGGGTCGCCCTGCTCGGCATGGTGATCTTCTACGGCACGATGTCCGCGATCCGCAAGCACTACGACCGCGTCTCCGCCGAGATCGCCGCGGCCGAAGGCCCGAGCGACGACAGCGTGCGGCCCTCCCGGGTCCACTCGATCGTCCTGGTCTCCAAGGTCCACAAGCCCACCCTGCGCGCCCTGGCCTTCGCCAAGCTGACCCGCTCCGACACCCTGGAGGCGCTCAGCATCAGCGTCGACGCGGTGGAGACCAAGGCCCTGCGCGAGGAGTGGGAGCGGCGCGGGATCAACGTCCCGCTCAAGATCCTCGACTCGCCGTACCGCGAGATCACCCGCCCGGTCGTGGAGTACGTGAAGGGCCTGCGCAGCGAGAACCCGCGCGACGCCGTCAGCGTGTACATCCCCGAGTACGTCGTCGGCCGCTGGTACGAACACCTGCTGCACAACCAGAGCGCGCTGCGGCTCAAGGGCCGGCTGCTCTTCACCCCCGGCGTGATGGTCACCTCGGTGCCCTACCAGCTGGAGTCCTCGGAACTCGCCAAGAGGCGGGCGAAGAAGCGGCAGGAGTGGAACGCCCCGGGTGCGGTCCGCCGCGGCCCGGTCGACACGCCGCGACCGCCGAAGGACCCTGCCGCCAAGCGCTGAGCGGGGTGGTGAACGGCCGGACGAGATCCACGTAAACTGGTGGGTCGGTCGTCCGGCCGTTCTTCGCGTTGAAGCATTTGATCCTTTGATCTTTGGAGCCTCCCCACCATGACCGAGCAGAACGAGAAGCAGTCACTGGTCGGGGAGGAGTACGAGGTCGAGGTCGGCCCCGTCGCGCACGGTGGGCACTGCATCGCCCGGACCGAAGACGGACGCGTCCTGTTCGTCCGCCACACCCTGCCCGGCGAGAAGGTCGTCGCGAAGGTCACCGAGGGCGACGTGGACTCCCGCTACCTGCGCGCCGACGCGATCACCGTCCTCGACGCCTCCAAGGACCGGGTCCCGGCCCCCTGCCCGTACGCCGGCCCCGGCAAGTGCGGCGGCTGCGACTGGCAGCACGCCAAGCCCGGCGCCCAGCGCCGGCTCAAGGGCGAGGTCGTCGCCGAGCAGCTGAAGCGGCTCGCCGGCCTCACCCCGGAGGAGGCCGGCTGGGACGGCACCGTCATGCCGGCCGAGGGCGACAAGCTCCCCGCCGGACAGGTCCCGCAGTGGCGCACCCGGGTCCAGTTCGCCATCGACGAGGACGGCCGCGTCGGCCTGCGCAAGCACCGCTCGCACGAGATCGAGCCCGTCGACCACTGCATGATTGCCGCTCCCGGAGTCAGCGAGCTTGGCATCGAGCAGCAGGACTGGCCCCAGATGGCCACCGTCGAGGCCATCGCGGCCACCGGCTCCGGCGACCGCCAGGTCGTCCTGACCCCGCGCCCCGGCGGCCGCCTGCCCCTCGTCGAGCTGGACAAGCCGGTCTCGGTGCTCCGGGTCGAGGAGAAGGACGGCGGGGTCCACCGGGTCCACGGCCGCCCCTTCGTCCGCGAGCGCGCGGACGGCCGTACCTACCGGGTCGGCATGGGCGGCTTCTGGCAGGTCCACCCGCAGGCCGCCGACACCCTGATCAAGGCCGTCATGCAGGGCCTGATGCCGCGCAAGGGCGAGATGGCCCTCGACCTGTACTGCGGCGTCGGCATCTTCGCGGGCGCGCTGGCCGAGCGGCTCGGCGAGACGGGCGCGGTACTCGGCATCGAGTCGACGAAGCGCGCGGTCGAGGACGCCCGCCACAACCTTGCGGACTTCCCGCGGGTCCGCGTGGAGCAGGGCAAGGTCGAGCAGATCCTGCCGAAGACCGGCATCACCGAATGCGACCTGGTCGTCCTGGACCCGCCCCGCGCGGGCGCGGGCAAGCAGACGGTCCGCCACATCGCGGGCCTCTCGGCCCGCCGCATCGCCTACGTGGCCTGCGACCCGGCGGCCCTGGCCCGCGACCTGGCCTACTTCAAGGACAACGGCTACAAGGTCCGCACCCTGCGCGTCTTCGACCTCTTCCCGATGACCCATCACGTGGAGTGCGTGGCGATCCTTGAGCCGATCGCCAAGGGCGCCTGACCTGCGGTTTCTCGGCCCTGTCCAGGTGCTCGACCTGTTTCCGGGCAAGCACAAGGTGAAGGCGTGCGGCACCTGCTGAAGGCCCGTGACCCTGTGGTTTAGGTAGGGCGACGCCGCCTTCGCTAGCAGCACCCGTGCGCTCTTCGGGATGCTGACGCTCGTCATGAAGCTCCGCGAGAGCGGCCCAAGACGTGTGCACGGACGCGCCTGGGGCCGTTCCTGACAGTGTGGGCTGGGAGGCCGGACCTGTGAAAGCAAGTTCGCCCGGGACGAGGGCAACACAAAGTAGCGGCTCTGCCCGTCCGGATCTGCGAGAACCTGGCAGTATCCGCTGCGGCTGCGGACTCGCACGGCACGCGGGCCGCCGCTGGTCTGCCTCCAGGGCCAGCCGTCCGCCGTCGCTCTCGTTTTCTGCGCACCTGCACGAAGGCGGAGTCGTACCCCGCTACCACGGGGACTTCGACTGGGCGGCCTGTTCATATTCGGAAACGGACTCGGCATTGGCTGTTCACCGGTCTTCCCGCATGTGCGGCGCCCGCTTCGTTGCTTGCTGCTGAGAGCTGACCGGCTCGGCCATCCGGCAGTGGAAAACGCACTCAGCTGATCTCAACGGTGGGCAGTGGCATCCGGGGAGGCCGAGCGAGCCAGGCAGGGAGAGGCTGGGCCAGCTCGGGTGTGATCCGGCCTATATGGTCATGGTTCCGGCCGACGGCCGTGGCGGCGTTTCCCGGTCGCCGCCGCCTTGCCTAAGATCACCGAAACCGATTGCGGCCCGACGGGCTTCCCACGAGGACATGCCCCCACCCGCACGAGCTACTCGTGCCCTGGGGGAACCATCTCGTGTCCTTGCTCCTGCTGAAGCTGTCAGCGCAGGATCTGCTCACCTTGCATACGCGCCGCCACATGGTGCCGCACCTTGCTGCTCGCTGGAGGCATTTCCGAGGCTCGGACGCCTCGGTCACCGAGCGCTCCGCATGGGCGGAGAGCTTGATCAGTCTTGCGAACGATCTGGTCGCTGCCGACCGCGGGAACGTGGAGATGGTCGTCGAGTGCGCCGCCACCATCGACGAGTCAGACCGCTCGGAACCCCGGCTCATCGATGTCGTGTTGGTCGGCCGGCATCCGCAGGAGAACCGGCCGTCCGTGCAACTCGTCGAATTGAAGCGCTGGTCTAGGGTGACCAGGATCGAGCGAGCCACTGCGGAACTGGTGCACGTGCCGGGCCTGGGTGCCAAGAAACATCCTGCGTTGCAGTTGCGTGAGTACTACGAGGCGTTCACGAGTGACAAGGGGCCCTTTGAGAACGAAGAATTCGAGTGTGGGGGGTTCGCCTATCTCCACAACGCCACGGACGACTCCGTACGTCCGCTCATCGGTGTAGATGCGCCCACGGGCGCGTACGCCCGCGTGTACACGGCCGACCGGCGTGCCCAGTTCCTCGATGACCTCAGGGCAAGCTTCGCCCCCGAGGGCGGTGCTTCCGAGGCCGCGACCATGTTGCGGACCATGGGTCTGAGCAATACACCACTGCTCGACGCCATGAACTGGTCCCGAGGCGACGACACCGTCTTCGTCCTCCGAGGCCGACAGAAGGCGGTCGCGGAACAGATTCTCGAAGCGGCATTCAAGATCCTTCCCGACCCGGAGCATCCCGCGCTGGTTCCGGACGAGAGGCGAGTGGTCTTCCTGGTCACAGGTGGCGCCGGTACCGGCAAGAGTGCCATCGGCCTACAGGTCAAGGCACAGCTCGAGGCGCAGGGGCGAACCGTGAAGTACGCCAGCGGGAGCAGGGCATTCAACGCGGCCATTCAGGAACATGTCGGTTACGGGGACAAAGAGTTCAGGGAGACCTTCACCTACTTCAGCAACTTCGTCGACACCTCGGTGCCCCCGGTGGACGTTCTGATCTGCGACGAGGCGCATCGCCTGCGGGACCGCTCGACGAACCGGTTCTGGACACCGGAGCAACGGGAAAAGTGGGGGAAGGGGCCGCAGGTGGACGAGCTTCTCGACGCGTCACGCCTGACGGTGTTCTTCCTGGACGAAGGCCAGTCCGTGCGGCCGAAGGAAGTCGGCACCGTCGAGCTGATCAAGGATGCGGCCGCGCGCCGTTGTGCCGACCTGCTCGAGTATGGCCTGCGCGAGCAGTTCCGCTGCGGAGGCAGTGGCTCGTACATCCGCTGGGTACGCGCACTCCTGGGCGTGACGGACGAGGAGCCGAAGCCTTGGAGGACGGACGAGGAGCCCCAGTCCTGGAGGGCGGACGGGCTGATGCATGTCGAGGTGGCGGAGACCCCGGAGGAGCTCGAACGGATCATCAGGACGGAGGCCGGGGCCGGCGCGTCCGCACGCATGGTCGCGGGGTACTGCTGGCCCTGGACGGAACCCATGGGCGAGGAGAAGCGTCTGGAAGCCGATGTCCGCATCGGAGAGTGGCACAGGCCGTGGAACGCGAAGAGCGAGAGCTACTGCGCGGACGGGGTTCCGCCGTCGGACATCTGGTCCGTTCATCCCAACGGCCTCGGCCAGATCGGCTGTGTCTACACGGCGCAGGGCCTGGAATGGGACTGGTGCGGGGTGATCATGGGTGACGACATGGTGCGCCGCGGCGATGAGTGGGTGTTCCAGCGTGGCAAGGAACGCAAGGAAGGCCCCGATTCGGACATCAAGCGCGTCGATCTGCCGGGATCGCTCGATCCGAAGGTCAGTGCGTCCAGTGTGGACGACGACGACTTCGCGCGGCTGGTCCGGCAGGCGTATCACGTGCTGCTGACCCGCGCGAGCCGTGCGACGGTGCTGTACTCCACGGACGAGGAGACCCGCACCTATCTGAAGAAGCTGGTCGGTCTGGTGGAGATCCACGGGCTTCGGCCCACGCGGCTGAACCTTCCGAAGGAGGCTCGCACAGCGCACCTGCCGCGGGCCAACAGGAGACGCAACCGCCAGCGGCGGAAGACGTCGGGCCCTGATCTCCGACTCTTCTGACACCGGGCGCGGACAGTGGGGTGGCGGGCTCTCCGGGCCCGCCACGTACCTGCTCAGAAGAACAGGTCTGCCACCGCGGTCAGCACCGTCACCAGAAGACTGGAGACGACTCCGACAGCGATGTCGATCAGGATTCCGCGAATCCGTTCACGACGCGCAGGCTTGTACTCGACGGGGGTCATACGGCCACTCCAGGGCTGTGAGTTCGGAATGGCAGGGGGCGCCCTACCGGGCAGCCACGCTCACGTCGTCCGTCACCAGACGACGGGCACAACCATCCGTCGCTCACAGCCTGTTCGGCCTGTCGCATGAACCTTAGCCTCGTACCCTCCGGGAAGGTGCGCAGCGAGATCATGCTAGCCGCAGACCGGGTCCGTGGCTCAGGGAATCAGCGAGCGGAGCTTCTGACGGGTTTCGGCGTCCGTCGAGTAGACGACCGTTCCGATCATGCCGCGAGTCAGAAGCACCTTGTACGTGTTGCGGATGAGACGGTCGACGTCCTCCTCAGGCGTCGCCTTCGTGAAGGAGGGGTCCTTCGAGGCGGTACGGTCCGCCACCCAGCGGTCGGTCCTCCAGACCAGGTCCGGGCCCATGATCACGCCCGACCAGTCGTACTCGAAGCCCTGGGCGGTGTACACGCATCCGACCTGCCCGAAGCCGGCCGGATCGGTGGCCCAGAGCGGAGCCGGCGGTGCACCCAGAAGGGATCGGTCGCCGTACAGGTTCCACGGCCTCGACCAGTCGCCGATGACCACGTCAGCGGGCAGGGTCGTCATCGAAGGAGTGATCTTGGTGGTCCACTTCCAGCAGTAGCCGGCGGAGAGCCGGGCGCCGTACCCCTGCGCGCGCTTGTCGCCAAGGCAGTTCTCCAGCTCCTGCGGGCTGTCGACCGTCAGCAGCTGGACCTTCCCGTCCGGCTCCCATTCGACGGGCCCGTCGCCATCGAGGCCGAGGAGACCGGTCACCCAGCCCAGGTAGGCGTCGCTGCCTCCGCACCGGAATTGGCTGTCCAGCTCCACCAGCGTGAAGTCCACCTCCTGTTCGTGCGCGGCTTGCCTGATCTGCTCGACCGTTCCCATCTCGCCCGGACGCACCACCTGGTGCTGGTCGAGAAGGAACACCGGGACCCGGGCCGCGTCGATCAGTTCCGCCACCTGTGGGCGACCCGTCCGGAGGCCGGCCTTGGTGTAGCGGTTGGCGGAGGTCTTGCGGAGCCGGTGTGCCTCGTCGCAGACGAGCACGTCGATGTCGTTGGGCTCGGCCTCCATGAAGCTGTTGAAGTAGCGGAACAGGCGCTGGACCTCCGGCTTGCGGGCGCCCGCGACCTTGCGCATGGTCTTCGTGAACGACTGCGATCCGGTGGCATGGAGAGCCGGCACACCGCGCCGGTACAGGTCGCCAAGCACGGACAGGGCGATCACGCTCTTGCCGGATCCGGGCCCGCCGGTTACGACGACCACCTGTTTGCGTTTGGAGCGGCGCGCCTTGCGGACTGCCGCCATCACCGTCTCGTAGGCGAGCCGCTGCTCGTCGAGCAATACGAACTGTTCCCGGTCGCGGACCTCATCGGCAGCCACGGCCATCAGCTGCCTGGACGGCCGCACCCTGGCCTGCAGGAGGTCATCCGCGGCGGCAGCACCCGGCTTGGCGGCCAACCTCGAACGCAGGTAGTCGAGGAAGGCGCCGCGCTGATCACCGGTGAACATGCGGCCGCGGTGGTCCTCCTCGACCTCTCGCAGTCCCGCGACCAAGAACTCCGTCGCGTTGTGCAGGAAGGCAACTCCGACGATCGAATCGGGATTGCGCTCAAGGGCTCCGTTGAACGAGACCATGTAGTCGCAGTAACCCCGCACCTGCTCGATGGGGTTCAGGACGGGTGCGCGGTAGGACGGCACGCTGCACCGCAGCGGATCATCCTCCAACGGGTGGGCTTCGCTCCATTGCTTGAGTTCCACGACGACGTACGACGACTCGCCGGATGCCGGATGCACACCGGCCAGTATCACGTCCGCGCGCTTGCTCGTCAGCGGCAGTCCGTACTCCAGCAGCATCTCGACCTCACCGAGACCCGCTTCGACCAAAGCATGGGTGAGCGCGGGAATGCTCCGCTCCCAGGAGCGAACCTCCGCAGCGTGCGGCTTGTGGCCATGCCGGTGAAGGAAGTTCTCGCTGAGAAGCTCCACCAGCCGCCCCTCGAGGGGGGTGCGGTTGGCCAAGGACGCGGCGGACTCACGGAACAGCAAGGAATCGCCCCCAGGCAGCACGGAGTAGCTCGTGCGGGTGGGGGCGTGTCCTTCGGTGCCACGTGAAGTGGAGCGGAAGCCCGGCGGGCCGCTGAGATGTCTGCGTCATCTTATGGCAGTGCGTGGATCATGCAGCCATGCGCAGAATCACGATCCGGGCCGTGGGGCGGCAGCCTGCGCGAGACCTGCAGGTCCGGCGGAGCCGGGTAGACAGGTCGCGGTGCGAGGCGGAGATCAGGATGGTGGTTCGACGAATGGTCACTAGCGACGCCGTGGCCATTGCTTGGCAAGCGGTGTCTGCCGTGACCTCGGGTCGCGGCAAGGTGGCTACAGGCCGTGCTGGTCGAGCATCGCCATCAGTTGTGGCCAGTCCGCCACGTCACCGATGATCCCGTCCGGGTCGTCGATCTCGTCGTACGTCCGGGCGAGGGATTCGATCGCGTCGCGTGCCAGCCCCACGGCTTCCGTCGCCCTCCCGGTCTCCGTCAGCGGGCGTAGCGCGGAGACCGCCTCTGTGGCCTGAAGCCGTAGGCACGGGCGTCCGCGTACTCGACGTAGCCGTACTGGGCGAAGGGCCGCGTGTCGAGCAGAGCCAGGATGCGCTCCCGAACGGCGCTGGGATCGTCGCCGGCGGCGGACGCCCGCAGTACGCACCACGTGAAGTGCGTGGCGATCCTGGAAGCCGCGGGACAGGGGTGTTGACCTGGCTCTGTTCAAGGACCGGCGTGCCGGGGTGCGGCGTGCGGGAGTTGGGCCATGCCCGGGTGTCGGTGGCGCCAGTCCGTGTAGGCCGGGCTGGCGGTACACGTGTCCAGGTAACCGGCCGCCACCGCGCGCAGGATGTCGTCTCCGTGGGAGGCCAGCGGACCGTCACGGTGCCAGGCCAGGACGTGGCGGTACCAGAGCGGGTTTCCCGCGAGGGGGCGGACGGCGACGCCGGGGGTTTCCGAGAAGGTGGCTTGGCAGAGGCTGACGGCCAGGCCTGCGCGGACCAGTTCGATCAGCTGGCGCCCCTCGGCCTCGTGCGGGGCGGAGGGGCGGCGGCCGGTCAGCGCGCACACCGAGGACCAGTACTCGCGGGTGCGGTCGCCGTCGGGCCGGGGCATCGCCCAGTCGTGATCGGCGAGTTGGGTCAGGGACACGGCCTCCTGGCCGGCCAGTGGGTGGGTCGCGGGCAGCAGGGCGAAGACGGGTTCGGTGACGACGGGGGTGAGGACCACCCCGTCGCGCGGCGGCAGGACCTGCTCCGGGTGGTCGCCGAGGACCGCCGCCTCCAGGCGGCCGGCGGCGAGGTCGTCCAGGAGCGTGACGGGGGAGTAGTGGCACCGGGACGTCACCTCGGCCTCGGGCAGCAACGTCCCTATGGCCAGGATGAGGTGGCCGATGAGGGGAGCACCGACCGATCCGACGCGGACTCGGTCCGGGGACGCCAGGTGGGAGGCCGCGCGGGCGGTGTCGGCGAGGAGCACGTCGATGCCCGGCAGGACGGCGTGGGCCCGGGCCAGCACCAGCTCACCGAAGGCCGTGGGCGTGGCTCCGGCCCGCCGCCTGTCGAACAGGACCCCGCCGAGCATCGACTCGATGCGGCGCAACTGCGTGCTGAGGCCCGGCTGGGTCATGGACAACGCGGCGGCGGCCCGGGTGAGGCTGCCGGCCTCGGCGATCGCGCACACCACACGTAGGTGCCGTACCTCCAGTTCCATGCCGCGCATGTTAAGGAGCGACCGGTGCTTTCGGACAGGATCCGGCTTCCCTCAGTCGTATGTGAAATGTCACATACGATAAAGGTGCATTCATGAGAGCTGGCCACCGATGTACCTCACGTGCGTTCGAGTAGAGCAGCGGCACCAGGATGGCTGCCGCATCGGTGAACGATTCGCCGGCCCCCGGCCCCACACCAAGGAGCCGGCGGCACCGCGCGGGGTGGGGTCAGCTGCTGCTCTTCGCCGGGTCCTTGAGCCCGATCGTGGCGTAGTCGAGCTGCCCGCCGAAGGACGTGTGGCCGAAGGCGCCGGCGATGTTGGTGCCGAGCAGCAGCGGCATGCGTTCGATGACGGTGGGCGCCGTCGGAGCCTTGGCGAGGATCTCCCCGTCCAGCTGCCGCCATGCGGCGTTGGCCTGCGCGGCGTCGGTCATCTCGGCGATCTCGTCCATCCGCTTCATCGTCGCCTCGTCGCGGAACAGCGAGTGATTGCCGGAGTTTCCCGTCTCCTTGATGTAGCGGCCGTCGAAGAGGAAGGGCAGGAAGGTGGAGCCGGAGGGGTAGTCGGGGCACCAGCCGGTGTAGACGAGGTCGGTGCGGTTCTTGGTGTCGCCGATGGTGTCGTAGAAGGCCGACGGGTCGACGGCGTCGATCGTGACCTTGATCCCCGCCCGGCCCAGGGAGTGCTGTATCGCCTCGGCCACCCCCTTGTCGCCGTTGGAGACGGTGATACGGGTGGCGATCCCGTCCGGCTTGCCGGCCTCCTTCAGGAGCTGCTTCGCCCGCTCCACGTCACCCGTGGCCGGGATCCCCGGTGTGTCGGGCTGCTTGCCGCCGAAGAGCGAGCCCGGCATGAGGGCGGTGGCGGGGTCGTTGAGGGCCGGGCCGCCCGAGGCGGTCAGCACCGCCTCGCGGTCCAGGGCGTACTGCACGGCCTGCCGGACCCTGACGTCGTCGAAGGGGGCGCGGCCCGTGTGCATCTGCACCATCTCGGTGCAGTTGGTGGACTCGGCCAGCAGCCGTGCCCTGACGTCGGCCTTGGTGAGTACCTTGGGGGTGCTCTCGGGGCGCAGCTTGCTCCAGGCGACGGCAGAGGCGTCCACGCCCTCCGAGGCGATGAGCCGGTCGTCGATCTGGTTGGCCCTCAGCCCCATCACCACGACCAGCTTGTCCGGGTACGCCTTGCGCACGGTGTCCGTCGTCGGGTCCCAGTGGGGGTTGCGGACCAGTACCAGCCGCTTGTCCCGGTCGTACGACTCGATCTTGTAGGGGCCCGAGGAGAACGGACGGTTGTCGTACTGGGGGCCCTTGTCCTGGGCCCTGGGCACCGGGGCGAAGGTGGGCAGGACGGTGGCGTTGGGGAATTCCGCGAAGGGCTTGCGGAGTTCGAAGACGATCGTGTGGTCGTCGGGGGTCTTGACCGAGTCGAGGTGCTGCCCCTGGGCGGGGCCCCGGTAGCCCTCGGCGCCGGCCAGGTAGCGGGCGGCGTAGTCCGGGCCGCCGGGCAGGTCGGGGGAGAAGGACCGCTCCACGTTGTACTTGACGTCCTGGGCGGTGATCGGGGTGCCGTCCTCGTACGTGAGGCCCTTCTTGAGCTTGAAGGTCCATGTCCTGGCGCCGTTGGAGGAGACACCGAGGTCCTCGGCGAGGTCGGGGACCAGCTCTCCGCCCTTCGCACCCGGTTCCGCCTTGTACGTCACCAGCGTGCGGTAGAGCAGCCGGGTGCCGAAGTCCATGTCGCCGATCACCCAGTTGCGGGCCGGGTCGAGGTGGGTGAAGTCCTGGTTGGACAGGACGGTCAGCGTGCCGCCCTTCTGTGGAGTGCCGCCGACTGTGGCGCCCGTGTTGGCGAGGGCGGGGTTTTTCGCGTCCTTGTCCTGCTGACCGCTGCTGGAGTGACTGCCGTTGGAACAGCCGGCCATGCCGAGCGTGAGGGTCGCCAGCAGGGCGGTGGCCGCCGCGTGCAGAGTGCGCTTGTTCATCAGTGGTCACTCCGTGGCAGTCGGGGAGCCTGAGGGGGCTGCAATGTGACCCGTAACATAGTTATGTGAAATGGCACCCACAATTGTCGGGCCTCCATAGCACGGAGTTATGGGCATGTGAGGGCTCCACGGTCACCGTTGGCGGCGGCCATGCTGTCGCGCAATCCCACACGTCACTGTGCGGTCATGCGGCCGCGAAAGGGACCCATGAACCCTGCGTACGCGACCGTCGACCACGTCTTCACCGTCCCCCTGGACCACGCGGCCCCGCACGGTCCGACCATCCAGATCTTCGCCCGGGAGGTCACCGATGCGCGCCGAGCGGGTCGGCAACTGCCCTGGCTGCTCTATCTGCAGGGCGGCCCGGGCGGCAAGTCGCCCAGGCCGTCGGCCGGTTCACCCGGCTGGCTGCCCCAGGCCCTCGAAACCCACCGGGTCCTCCTCCTCGACCAGCGCGGCACCGGCCGCTCCACCCCCGTCACCGCCCGGGCGGCCTCCCGCTTCGCCTCACCGGCCCGGCTTGCCGACCACCTCGGCCACTTCCGCGCCGACTCGATCGTCGCGGACGCCGAACTGATCCGCCGACAGCTCTGCGGCGACGAGCCCTGGGAGACCCTCGGCCAGAGCTACGGCGGCTTCATCACCCTCGCGTATCTCTCCCAGGCCCCCGAAGGTCTGCGCGCGTGCTACGTGACCGGCGGCCTGCCCGGCCTCTCGGCCACCGCCGACGACGTCTACGCCCGCACCTACCCCCGGGTGCGGGACCGCGTCCTCGACTTCTACGCCCGCTACCCCGAGGACGCCGCCCGGCTGCGCGAGATCGCCCGCCTCCTGGCCTCCACCGATGTGCGCCTGCCCGACGGAGACCGGCTCACCCCCCACCGGCTGCGCACGCTCGGTCTCGCCCTCGGCATGGGCGACGGCTTCGAGCGGGTCCACTGGCTTCTCGACGAATCCCTCGACGGGGAAGCAGAGCTGACCGACACCTTCCTCCACCAGGTGATGACACTGACCGGCTTCACCGACAACCCGCTCTTCGCCGTCATGCAGGAGACCCTGTACGGCCAGGGCGCGGGGCCGACCGGCTGGGCGGCGTCCAGGGCCATGGCGGCGTTCCCCGAGTTCGCCGAGGACGCCGACCCCCTCCTGCTCACCGGAGAAATGATCTACCCCTGGATGTTCCGCGAGATCAAGGGCCTGCGCCCCTTCGCCGACGCCGCCGATCTGCTCGCCCAACGCCCCGACTGGCCACCGCTGTACGATCCTCGCCGCCTCGCCGCCAACCGGGTCCCGCTCGCCGCACTCGTCTACCACGACGACATGTACGTGGACGCCGGGCTCTCCCTGTGCACCGCGCGCGAGGTCGGCGCCAGCCGGGTATGGGTCACCAACGAATGGGAGCACGACGGCGTCACCGCCTCCGGTGGCCGCGTGCTGTCCCGCCTGATGGACCTGGCCGCGGGGTGCGCGTAGGGCACTCGCGGTTCCCTCCACCTGCTCCCACCTGCCCTCCCACCTGCTCCCACATCCTTCCCCCCTCTCACCTCCCTCGCACCCCCTCGACCTGCCTCCGACGGGAGAGACATGACCACCCCGTTCCACCGCCTGCGGCCGCTCGCCGCGGCCGTCGCCCTCACCTCCTGCCTGTCCGCCCCCACCGCGGCCGCTGCCCCCGGCTCCCCGACCCCCGCCGCCGGCTGCGCCCTCCCGGGCCGGACCGGCTGGACGGACGAGGGCCACGACACCGACCGGACCCAGTTCCAGCCCGCCACCGGAACCCGCCGCGTCCTGACGCTGTACGTGGACTTCCCCGACGCCCCGGCCACCGACTCCACCGAGCCGTACGCCGCTCACCTCGCCCCGGCCGCCGCCTGGATGAGCCGCGCCAGCTACGGCCGCCTGCGACTGGAGAACACCCCACTGCACCGCTGGATCCGGATGCCCGCCGACTCCACCTCCTACGGCTTCGCGCGCGGCCTCACCTTCGAGGCCCACGAGAAGTACCTCCGCGACGCGATCACGGCCGCCGACCCCTACGCGGACTTCTCCCGCTACGACATGGTCAACGTCGTCCCCGCCAGGACGGCGACCGCCATCCCCTTCTCACCGACCTACCTGTACGACCCGGCGACGCCCGGCATCACCGCCGACGGCACCCGCCTCAAGTGGGCCGTCACCTTCGGACAGGACATGTGGCGCTGGGGCCACAAGGTCGCGGCTCACGAGACCGCCCATACCTTCGGGCTGCCCGACCTGTACTCGTTCACCGGCGCCACCCACCAGTACGTGGGCGGCTGGGACGTCATGGGCAACATCGCCGGCCACGCCCCGCAGTACCTCGGCTGGCACTCCTGGAAGCTCGGGTGGACCCGCGACGACCAGGTCGCCTGCCTGCCCGCGTCCGGGCGCCGAACGGTACGGCTGACCCCGGTGGAACGGCCCGGCGGAACCAAGATCGCCGTGCTGCGGACCGGTGAGACGACGGCATACGTGGCGGAATCCCGCCGTGCTCAGGGCAACGACGCGGCCGCCTGCTCCACCGGCGTCCTCGTCTACAAGGTCGACTCCGCCGCCCGGACCGGCGAGGGCCCGGTGCGGATCATGAACGCGAACCCGACCACGCCCCCGCCCACCGGCTGCACCCCGCTGGACCTGGCCGCGTACGCACCCGGACAGAGCTTCGCCGACCCCGCGACCGGCGTGCGCATCGACGTCCTCGCGGGCGGACGGACGGGAGACACGGTGCGGCTGAGCAAGGAGTGACCGCGGTGGCCCTCTGGAAGGTGCTGCACGTGCCGGACCGGTGGCTGAAAGGGCGGCGTCGGCCGGCCATGGCAGTCGGGTCGACTCCGTTGTTGATCACATGAGGTGAAATACTCTCCCGGCGACGACGAACTGGATCGAGCTGCTTTGCGGAGAGGAGCCAGTGATGCCGGGAGCCTCCACTCCGCGGTACTCCACCGGAAGGTGTGAGCGCGTCTGGACCGAGGCCGTCGGTTTTCTGCGGCAAGGTCGACTGGACCTGGCCGCCCATCGCTTTGAACAGGCCGTCCAGTACGACCCGTCGGCCGCCGACGCCTGGCTCGGCCTGCACGCCGCAGGACAGCGCCAGGCAGAGGCCGTTGATGCGATGTCACGGCACTACCGCTCCTTCGGGGCCCTGCGCAGCAAGTACGGCATGCCGCTCAAGTCCCGTTTCGACCTCGGCGTCTACGTCTCCTTCCGGCTTGAGCACGCGCGTGACCTATGGCTCGCCAACCTGTCGAAGCTCCTGAACGAACGGCGCCTGGACGAAGCGTGGCAGTCGCTCGAGGAGGCGTACCTGGACTGCGACGAGACCCGGTTCGCGTCCACGCGGTACGCCTTCTTGAGGCAGGACTGGTCCCTCGTCCTTCACTTCTCACGGGGTATCACCGACGCCTTCCTGCGTGACGAGTCCCAGTTGTACGTGGCCAGGGCCCTCGTCGAACAGCACGTGTTCCACGAGGCGCTCAACGCCCTTGCGGCGCTCCCGCAAGCACTGGAGAAGGAGGGGAGGTTCGACGGGGAAGTCGCCTACGTACGCGGTCTCGCGTACGAGGGGCTGGGGCGCAACGACGAGGCCCTGCGCCACTTCCAGTACGCCTTCCGCTGTTTCCCCACCCTCGCCGATGTCGCCGAGCGCGCCCAGGCCGTCACGGTGCAGGCACCCGCGCCGTCTCCGGTCCAGCGGACACCCCGCACGGCAGCGACCGCGAACGACGCGGCACGCACCACAGATGACCTGAGCCGGGAGGAACGGCTGAGGGAAGCGATGGCGCTGTTGGACGGCATGATCGGACTGGAGCCGGTCAAGCGCCAGATCCGCACGCTCATCGCGCAGTTGAGGATGGCTGCCGTACGCAGAGAACAGGGAATCCCCTCGAACTCGGCCCCGCAGCACTTCGTATTCGCCGGCCCGCCAGGCACCGGGAAGACCACCGTCGCCCGCGTGATCGGCAACGTGTTCGCCGGGCTCGGGCTCCTCGAACAGGGCCAGGTCATCGAAGCGCACCGTGTCGACCTGGTCGGTCAGCACCTGGGCGAGACCGCCGTCAAGACCAGCAAATTGATCGACTCCGCCCTCGACGGTGTCCTGTTCATCGACGAGGCCTACTCCCTGTCCAACAACGGGTACTCCAAGGGCGACGCCTTCGGTGACGAAGCGGTCCAAGTCCTCCTCAAGCGTGCCGAGGACGACCGGGACCGCCTCGTCGTCATCCTGGCCGGCTATCCGCACGAGATCAGTGAGTTGCTCGCGACCAATCCCGGGCTGGCGTCCCGGTTCACCACCCGCGTGGACTTCCCGTCGTACTCCGCCGACGAACTGGTGCGGATCGCGCTCGGTCTCCTGGAAGCGCAGGGCGACCGCCTCGACGAGGACGCCGCCACCGCGCTCGAAACGTGCTGCGGGCAGGCCGCGGACGACGGCCTCGTAGACCAGTTGGGCAACGGCCGCTTCGCCCGCGAACTGTGCCGCAAGGCCGCCGCCCTTCGCGATCTGCGCCTGGACGAACTGCACGGGACTTCCAGCACACCCACCCGGGAAGAGCTCACCACCGTGCGCTTCGTGGACGTCTCCCAGGCCTTCCGGGAGCTCTGCGACAGCCTGATCGCACCCTGAGAACCGACGAACGTCCAGGCCTGCCCGTCGCCCCTGACCCCCGAGCGCAGGCGGAGCGGCATGCCGAAGAGGTGGAGTTTTGTTAAGACTTGATGCCGTCGGCAAGCGCTGCGGCAGAGGGCGCTGGATACTCCGGCATGTGGACGTACTGGCTCCCCCCGGCGAGATCGTGGCCTTCACGGGCGGGAACGGCTCGGGAAAGTCCACCCTGTTGAGGATCGCGGTGGGGCTGACCCGGCCGACGTCCGGCTCCGTGGCGGGGAGGCCCGCGGCCGTCGGCTACGTTCCGGACCGGTTCTCCCCCAACGAGGGCATGTCCGCGGTGGCTTACCTGACGCACATGGGCCGGGTACGCGGGCTGGCCACGCCGGCCGCGGGGCGGCGTGCGCACATGCTGCTGGACCGGCTCTCCCTCGTCGGGGGCAGAGCCGCCCCGCTGCGGAGCCTGTCCAAGGGCAACGCGCAGAAGGTCGCGCTTGCCCAGGCCCTGATGATCGACCCCGGCCTGCTCGTCCTCGACGAGCCGTGGTCGGGCCTGGATGCCGACACGCACGGGGTCCTGGCCGAGATCATGGCCGAGGTGGCGGGCGCGGGCGGCGCCGTGCTGTTCACCGATCACCGGGAATCGGTCACCCGGGCGGCCGCCACGCGGACCTATGCCGTCGAGCGTGGGCAGGTGAGGCCGGTTGCGGAGGAGGGCGAGCCGGCGACGGCGCTCCGTTCCCTGGCGGACCTCGTCCTCGCCGCTCCCGCCCGGGGGCCCGAGCCCGGCGTCCTGGCCTGGGAGGCGCTGGACGGCGTACTGTCCGTGCGCCACGAGCGCACGGGAGTCGCTCTGCGGGTCGACCGGGGGCGGGTGGATTCCGTGCTGCTCACCGCTCTCCAGCACGGCTGGTCCGTGGTGCGGGTGGCCGAGGCATCCGTATCCGGCCACCGTACGCACACCGCCTGGGACATGCGTTGATCGCGCTCATCCGCTACACGTTCGCCACCGCGCTCCACACCCAGCGCTACCTCGCACCGGTGCTGTTGTTCGCCGGACTCATGGCCGTACTGACCGTCAACGGCAGTGGCCCGCTGCCCCCGGCCTACGCCTCCTCCGCCGGGGCCCTGTTCATCTGCTCGACCTGGCTGACCGTCGCGCTGATGAGCCTCGATGACGCGGCGCAACGGGCGATCACGGTCGTCGCCGCGGGCCGATCCCTCAGCGTTCTCCTGGCGGCCGTCGCCACCACTCTGCTGAGCTGCCTCGTCCTGATGGTCTTCGGCCTGTTCTTCCCCCTGTGGACCGGCAGTTACGACGTTCAGCCGGTCGACTTGCTGCTGGGCGTGGAGGCCCAGCTCACCTGCGCACTCGCCGGAACGGCGATCGGCGTGCTGTGTTCCCGTCCGGTCTTCAGGCGCCAGGGGTACGCCCTTGTGGCAGCGCTCGTCCTGGTGGTGGTCACCGTCTTCACCAAGAACCTGCCGCCGGTGAACCGGCTGTTCCAGCTCATGGCCACGTCGTCGGACTCCGGTGAACTCCTTGCCCCCGCCGGCCGCATGCTCGCCGTCTCCGCCGTCGTCCTTGCCGCGTTCACGGCGCTCACGCAGTACGTCGCCACGCGCAAGGACTGATCGACGGCCTCAGCGCTCGAGATCGGCGACCCTGACGCCGGTCGCCGAGGCCACGGGTCCGTCCATTTCGGGCCCGATCCGCCGGTTCCGGGTGTACGCGGCGACGGCGGATGGCACCGTGCCGTCATGAACGAGATCAACACGGAGCACCGGGCGGACCGGCCCCGCGGGCCGCAGCTGCTCGCCGTCAGCGACCTGCACGTGGCCCACGCGGAGAACAGGACGATCGTCGAGGGGCTCCGCCCGGAGTCGGACGGCGACTGGCTCATCGTGGCCGGCGACGTGGGGGAGCGGACCGAACAGATCGCCTGGGCCCTGCGGACGCTGCGGGACCGCTTCGCCCAGGTGTTCTGGGCCCCGGGCAACCACGAGCTGTGGACCCCGAAGCAGGACCCGGCCGGACTGCGCGGGGTGGGCCGCTACGAGCACCTGGTCGAGGTCTGCCGCGAACTCGGCGTCCTGACCCCCGAGGACCCGTACGCCCTGTGGGAGGGGACCGGCGGCCCGGTACGGATCGCGCCGCTCTTCCTCCTCTACGACTACACCTTCCGGACGCCCACGGCCGCGAACAAGGAGGAGTCCCTCGCCCAGGCCAGGGCTGCGGGAGTGGTGTGCACCGACGAGTTCTACCTCCACCCCGACCCGTACGCCAGCCGCGAGGAGTGGTGCGACGCGCGGGTGGCCTACACCGAGGAGCGCCTCGCCGCCTGCGACCCCGAGGTCCCGCTGGTGCTGGTCAACCACTACCCCCTGGTCCGGGCGCCCCTGGACATCCTGCGCCTGCCGGAGTTCGCCCAGTGGTGCGGTACGGAGCGCACGGCCGACTGGCACCTGCGCTTCAACACGGCCGTGGTCGTCTACGGGCACCTCCACATCCCCCGGACCACCTGGCACGACGGGGTGCGCTTCGAGGAGGTGTCGGTCGGCTACCCCAGGGAGTGGAAGCGCCCCGGCCACGCGCGCACCGTGCCGCGCCGGATCCTCACCGCGGCGGGCGCCGGTGCGTCAGCGCCCGACGGGCAGGCCGGTCGGCTCCTTGACGCGCTTCATGATGATCTGTGAGTTGACCTCGGTGATCCCCGAGAGTGCGGTGAGCTGCTCGATCCAGAGGCGTTCGTACGCGCGCAGGTCCGCGACCGCGATCCGCAGCAGGCAGCCGGGGCTGCCGAAGAGGCGGTAGGCCTCGATGACGTCGGGGATGTCCTGCAGGGCCGCCTCGAACGCCTCGACGGCCTCCCGGTCCCGGCGTACCTCGACCGAGACCAGCACCTCGAAACCGCGGCCCACCGCCTCGGGGGAGATCACCGCGCGGTACCCCTGGATCACCCCGTCCTGCTCCAGCTGGCGCACCCGGCGCATACAGGGGGAGGGGGTCAGGCCCACGCGCTGGGCCAGCTCCTGGTTGCTGAGGCGGCCGTCCGCCTGGAGCTCACGCAAGATATCTCGGTCGATCGCATCCATGACGCAATTATCCACTTCTCCAGAGGGCGGGGCGGACGAAAGAGGCAATCGTGTTGCGCGTAGATCTCCCTATGATTGCTGCTTTCAGCACATCTGTACGAGATCTCACTCGCGTACGACAGAAGGGCGGCCTCGGCCATGGGACGGATCGTCGTCATCAGCACCGGCGGGACGATAGCCAGCCGTTGGCAGGGTTCCGGTTTCGCCGCGGACGCCGACGGCCAGGAGGTCGTCGCCACCGCGCCGCTGCCCGAGGGCGTCACCGTCGAGCTGGTCGACCTGTTCAGCGTGAACAGCCCCCGGCTCACCACCGCCCACCAGCTCACCCTGCTGCGCACCGTGCACGAGGTGCTCGCCGACCCCGGCGTGGACGGCATCGTCGTCACGCACGGCACCGACACCCTCGAAGAGAGCGCCTTCCTCGTCGACCTGCACCACCACGACCCGCGGTCCGTGGTCTTCACCGGCTCGCAGCGGCCCATGGGCACGGCCGACGGCGACGGACCGGGGAACCTGTACGACGCGCTGCTCACCGCCGCGACCACGCGCGGGCTCGGCGTGCTGATCGCCTTCGCGGGCCGGGTGCACGCCGCCCGCGGCACGGTGAAGACCGAGGCCGTGGCGCTGGACGCGTTCGCCGACCCCTCGAAGGAACTGCTCGGGAAGATCGGCTACGGCAAGGTCACCATGCTGCGCGCACCGCAGCGGTCCGCGGCGCTTCCGCTGCCGGCCATGCCGGAGGTTCCGCCGCGCGTGGACATGGTCATGCACCACGCCGACGGCGACCCGGTGCTGCTGAACGCGGCCGTCGAGGCCGGGGCGCAGGGCATCGTCCTGATCGGGACCGGGGCGGGCAACGCGACTCCGGAGATCGTGGACGCGGTACGGGCCGCCGTCGCGCGCGGGGTGCTGGTCGCGCTGACCACCCGGGTGATGGCCGGGCCGGTCACCGAGATCTACACGCACGGCGGGGCGGTGGACCTGGTCGCGGCCGGGGCCGTGCCGATGGGGACGCTGCGGGCCGGGCAGGCGCGGATCGCCGTGCTGGCCGCGTTGCTCGCGTCTGACGCGGTGGCGGAGCGGAACCGGGTGCTGCGGGGGGCGCTGGATGTGGATGGGGCGGTGCTGGTCGACGCCTGACCCTTTCCCTCCGGGGTGGTTTGCCGGTGGGTTGGGCGGGGTGGGTGGTGCCGGTGTGAGGCTCGGCTGCGGGCCGGGTTCACGGGGCTCCGCCCCGGACCCCGCGCCTCAAACGCCGGCGGGGCTGGATCTGGGGCTCCGCCCCGGGCCCCGCGCCTCAAACGCCGGCGGGGCTGGATCTGGGGCTCCGCCCCGGGCCCCGCGCCTCAAACGCCGGCGGGGCTGGAGGTGCTGGAGCGAGGCTGGAGGTGCTGGAGGTGCGGCCCCGGCCCGGGGCGGGCGGCTGGGTCAGGGGCGGGTGAAGGCTGCGAGGATCTGGTCCGCCGCTGAGGTGGCCGTGGTGGTGCCTGCGCGGACGGCGGACTCCAGGGCCGGCGCGAGGTCCCGTACCGCCGGGTCCGAACGCAGGCGGTCCAGGAGTTCGTCGCGGACCATCGACCAGGTCCACTCCACCTGCTGCGCCGCCCGCTTCGCCGCCAGCCGGCCGCCCGCGTCCAGCAGGGTGCGGTGCTGCTCCAGCCGGTTCCACACCTCGTCCAGCCCGGCCGACTCGCGTGCGCTGCACGTCAGGACCGGCGGGGTCCAGGCCGCGTCGGCGGGGTGCATCAGGCGCAGCGCGCCCGACAGCTCCCGGGCCGCGGCCTTCGCGTCCCGCTCGTGCGGGCCGTCCGCCTTGTTCACGGCCAGGACGTCGGCCAGTTCCAGGACGCCCTTCTTGATGCCCTGGAGCTGGTCACCCGTACGGGCCAGGGAGAGGAGGAGGAAGGAGTCGACCATGCCAGCCACCGTGGTCTCCGACTGGCCCACGCCGACCGTCTCGACGAGGACCACGTCGTAGCCCGCCGCCTCCATGACGATCATCGACTCCCGGGTGGCCTTCGCGACCCCGCCCAGCGTCCCCGCCGAGGGGGAAGGGCGGACGAACGCCGCGGGGTCCACGGCCAGCCGCTCCATCCGCGTCTTGTCGCCGAGGATGGAGCCGCCCGTGCGCTTCGACGACGGGTCGACCGCGAGTACCGCGACCCGGTGGCCCAGCCCGGTCAGCATCGTGCCGAACGCGTCGATGAAGGTGGACTTCCCGACCCCCGGCACCCCGCTGATGCCGATCCGGCGGGCCTGCCCCGCATGCGGCAGCAGTTGCGTCAACAGCCGCTGGGCCAGGGCCCGGTGGTCGGCCCGGGTGGACTCGACGAGGGTGATGGCGCGCGCGATGTGCGCGCGCTTCCCGTCGAGCACGCCCTTGACGTACACGTCGATGTCGATCTTGGGGGGCATGCTGCCGGCCGCCTACAGCTCGTGGCCGAGATCCGCGGCCAGCCGCGTCACCAGGTCGTGGGCCGCGTCCGGGATGACCGTTCCGGGCGGGAACACCGCCGTCGCGCCCATCTCCAGCAGCGTCGGGACGTCCTGCGGGGGGATCACCCCGCCCACGACGATCATGATGTCCTCGCGGCCCTCCTCCGCCAGCTGCTCGCGCAGCGCCGGTACGAGGGTCAGGTGGCCGGCCGCCAGCGACGAGACGCCCACCACGTGGACGTCCGCCTCGACGGCCTGGCGGGCCACCTCCGCGGGGGTCTGGAACAGCGGGCCGACGTCCACGTCGAAGCCCAGGTCGGCAAAGGCGGTCGCGATCACCTTCTGGCCGCGGTCGTGCCCGTCCTGGCCCATCTTGGCCACCAGAATGCGCGGACGGCGGCCCTCCGCCTCCTCGAAGCGGTCGACCAGCGCGCGGGTGCGCTCCACGGAGGGGGACTCACCTGCCTCGTTGCGGTACACACCCGAGATCGTACGGATCTGGCTCGCGTGCCGCCCGTACACCTTCTCCAGTGCGTCCGAGATCTCACCTACGGTCGCCTTCGCGCGCGCCGCGTCCACCGCCAGAGCCAGCAGGTTGCCCTCGCCGCGCTCCGCCGCGTTCGTCAGCGCCCGCAGGGTGTCCTGGGTGACCGCCTCGTCGCGCTCCTCGCGCAGCCTGCGCAGCTTGGCGATCTGCTGGCTGCGCACCGAGGAGTTGTCGACCTTGAGCACGTCGATCTGCTCGTCGTTCTCCACGCGGTACTTGTTCACGCCGATCACCGGCTGCCGGCCCGAGTCGATCCGCGCCTGCGTACGGGCCGCGGCCTCCTCCACGCGCAGCTTCGGGATGCCCGCGTCGATGGCCTGCGCCATGCCGCCGGCCGCCTCGACCTCCTCGATGTGCTGCCAGGCCCGCCGCGCCAGGTCGTAGGTGAGCTTCTCGACGTACGCGCTGCCGCCCCACGGGTCGATCGACCGGCAGGTCCCCGACTCCTGCTGGAGCAGCAGCTGGGTGTTGCGGGCGATGCGCGCCGAGAAGTCCGTCGGCAGCGCGAGCGCCTCGTCGAGGGCGTTGGTGTGCAGCGACTGGGTGTGGCCCTGGGTCGCCGCCATCGCCTCGATGCAGGTGCGCGTCACGTTGTTGAAGACGTCCTGCGCGGTCAGCGACCAGCCGGAGGTCTGCGAATGCGTGCGCAGGGACAGCGACTTGGCGTTCTTCGGGTCGAACTGCTTGACCAGGCGCGCCCACAGCAGGCGGGCCGCGCGCAGCTTCGCGACCTCCATGAAGAAGTTCATGCCGATCGCCCAGAAGAACGACAGCCGCGGCGCGAAGGCGTCCACGTTCAGCCCGACGGCCTGCCCCGCGCGCAGGTACTCCACGCCGTCCGCGAGGGTGTAGGCCAGCTCCAGGTCGGCCGTGGCTCCCGCCTCCTGGATGTGGTAGCCGGAGATGGAGATCGAGTTGTATCGGGGCATCTTCTGCGAGGTGAAGGAGAAGATGTCCGAGATGATCCGCATCGAGGGCTTCGGCGGGTAGATGTAGGTGTTGCGGACCATGAACTCTTTGAGGATGTCGTTCTGGATGGTCCCGGCGAGCTTGTCGGGGGAGACGCCCTGCTCCTCCGCCGCCACGATGTACAGCGCGAGGACCGGCAGCACCGCGCCGTTCATCGTCATCGACACCGACATCTTGTCCAGCGGGATCCCGTCGAACAGCTGCCGCATGTCGTAGATCGAGTCGATCGCCACGCCCGCCATGCCGACGTCGCCGGTGACGCGCGGGTGGTCGCTGTCGTAGCCGCGGTGCGTCGGCAGGTCGAAGGCCACCGACAGGCCCTTCTGGCCGGACGCCAGATTGCGCCGGTAGAAGGCGTTCGACTCCTCGGCCGTGGAGAAGCCCGCGTACTGCCGGATCGTCCAGGGCTGGTTGACGTACATCGTCGGGTACGGGCCGCGCAGGTACGGGGCCACGCCCGGGTACGTCGCCAGGAAGTCCAGGCCCTCCAGGTCCCGCCCGGTGTACAGCGGCTTCACGCCGATGCCCTCGGGGGTCTCCCACAGCAGGTCGCCGGTGGCGGTCCCGGTGGACTCCTTCACCGCCGTGCGCCACTGGTCCTCGGACCCGGTGGCGCCGGGGCCGCCGAGCGGGAGTTCGGAGAAGTCGGGGATTGCGGTGCCGCTCAAGACGCGACTCCCATCCGGTCGAGAACGGAGGACAGCACGGCGACCGCGTCGCAGCCGGCGAAGACGTACTCGTCCACGGCGGTCGGGGCGGTACCGGGCTTGCCGGCGAGGAACACGGTCGTGGCGCCCGCGGCCCGCAGGGCTTCGGCCACCGCCTCGGCCTGCTCCTCGTACAGGGCGTCACTGGAGCACAGCACGGCCATGCCGTCGGCGCCGCTCGCCGCGTAGGCCGCGGCGGCCGTCCCCGGGTCCACGGACACGGGGTCGTGCACGGCTTCGACGCCGCCCGCCTGGAACAGGTTCGAGGCGAAGGTGGCCCGCGCGGTGTGCGCGGCCGCCGGGCCCAGCGCGGCCAGGAAGATCCGCGGGCGGGCCCCGGTCGCCGCCAGGTGCGCGTCGCTGCGGGCGCGCAGCGCCTCGTAGGCCTCGTCGCGCCGGACGCGGGGCAGTCCGCCGGTGGGTCCCGCGGGCGCGGGCTCGCGTACGACCGGCTTCTCCGAGAGCAGCGGGAACTCGCTGACCCCGGTGATGGGTTCGCGGCGCTTGGCGAGCTTCTTCGAGCGCGCGGCCCAGGTGGCGGCGAGGCGGTCGGCGACCAGCCCGGAGCGCAGGGCGGCGGCCTGGCCGCCCGCCTTCTCCACGGTCTGGAAGAACTCCCAGGCGGCGTGGGCGAGTTCGTCGGTCAGCTGCTCGACGTAGTACGAGCCGCCGGCCGGGTCGATCACGCGGGCCAGGTGCGACTCCTCCACCAGGATGGTCGAGGTGTTGCGGGCGATCCGGCGCGCGAAGGCGTCGGGCAGGCCCAGCTCGTGGTCGAAGGGCAGGACGGTGACCGAGTCCGCTCCGGCCACCCCCGCGGCCATGCAGGCCACGGTCGTGCGCAGCATGTTCACCCACGGGTCCCGGCGGGTCATCATCACCGGCGAGGTCACCGCGTGCTGGCGCTGGGCGCCGGCCTCGGGGGCGCCGCAGGCCTCGGCGACGCGGGCCCACAGGCGGCGGGCGGCGCGCAGCTTGGCGATGGTGAGGAACTGGTCGGCGGTGGCGGCGTATCGGAACTCCAGCTGGCCCAGCGCCGCTTCGGTGCTCAGCCCGGCCCCGGTGAGGGCCCGCAGGTAGGCGACGCCGGTGGCCAGGGACAGGCCCAGCTCCTCGGCGGCCGAGCCGCCGGCCTCGTGGTAGGGGAGCGCGTCCACGGCCAGGGCGCGGATCCCGGGGTACCCGTCGGCGGCCGTCCGGGCCAGTTCGAGGGCGTCGGCGAGACCGAGGGCCTCGCCGGTACGGGCCTCGTGGCCCAGCGGGTCGGCGCCGAGGCAGCCGCGGGCGGCCTCGGGGGCCACCTCGCGCTCGGCGTACAGGCGCAGCAGAGCGCGGGCGGCGTCGGCGTACTCGGCGCCGGCGTCCAGGGACACGGGGGCGAGGTCGAGGTAGACCCCGTCCAGGGCGCGGGCGAGCCCGTCGAGCGGGATGCCGTCGCGGCCCAGCGTGAGCCAGAGCGAGGTGACGCCGTTCTCCAGGTCGGCGAGGACCGCCTCGTTCACCCGTACGGGATCGCCGCCCAGGTGACGCTGGCGCACGTCCCAGCCGTCGGCGGCATTGCCCTCGGCCCTGCCTCCGCGGACGAAGGGGGCGAACCCCGGGAAACCGGTGTCGGCCGCCGTCTCGGGCGCGGTGTAGAGCGGGCGGGTGGTGAGCCCGTCCTCGAGCGTCGTGGACAGGGCGTCTTCCGCGGCCTCGCCGGATACTTCCTTGCCCGACTTGCGCAGCACGCCTTCAACCAGGCGCTGCCACTGCTCATGCGTCGCGTCAGGGAACTCGGCGGCCAAGGAGAGCCCGTCGTCAGGCAGGACCGTCATGGCTCGAATGCTAGGGGGGTGCTCTGGGAACGACCATAACCACCGGATGTGATCTCCCCCTCTCAATTGAGATGGGAGGGGTCACGAAAGAGCGGACGGGGGGTGCGGTGCGGCGGGCCGGAGCACGAGCCGGGGCCCTGCGGGCGGCTCGGCGGTTGTCGGGTTCGGCTGCGCCTGGGCTCCTGGGGCTCCGCCCCAGACCCCGCGCCTCAAACGCCGGCGGGGCTGGATCTGGCCGTGTGCCCTGCGGGCGGCCTGGCGGTGTCGGGTCCGGCTGTGCCGGGGCCTTGCCGGCGGCTCGGCGGTGCTGGTTCGGCTGCGCCCGGGCCTCTGGGGCTCCGCCCCGGACCCCGCGCCTCAATCGCCGGCGGGGCTGGATCTGGCCGTGTGCCCTGCGGGCGGCCTGGCGGTGTCGGGTTGGCCTTGGCGGGGCCTGGTCGACTGCGCCGGGCCTCCGCTGTGTGCGGTTGGTTCCGGTGGGGC
>NZ_JBEZMA010000038.1:0-71279 GCF_040652415.1 Streptomyces sp. NPDC048255 | reverse complement strand
TCGCTTCGCTCGGCGGGGCTCGGCTTCGCCGAGCCAGGGCCGGCCCTTCAGGCCGGTGTCCTTCGCTTCGCTGCGGACTGCTCCGGTTCCGCTTCGCTTCACCGGAGCTGACCTCATTTCACTCGGTCTGCGCCTTCGGCGCGTTGGGGCCGGCGCTTCGCTTCCGGCCCGCGCCCGGTTTCACCGGGCCTACTGCCTGCGGGCGCTTCGCGCCCTTGGGCGCAGGTTCGCTTCGCTCCCCTGCCTGGCCTTCCGGCTTCGCCTCCAGGCCATGGCCCCGCTGACGCGGGGCCCAGCTAGCAGCAGTTCACGGTGCTGCGCCCGGCTACTCGGCGGTGATCTCTTCGTACTCGATGGTCACCGTCTCTGTCGCAACCCCGGAATCTCCAGCATCGAGATCCGAACCCGACCAGTGGGAAGCCCAGGCGTTAGTCAGATGGAAGCGCTGGACGGGATTCTTCTGAGCATCGAGCACGGCAATCGTGACGTTCTGCCGGGCCCTGTCGAGGGTCTTGTTGGCCACTGATTGCTTGATCCAATCAGTGAACGCAGCACTCTGGTCCATCCCCCGGGTGACCGTGATCTGGCCTGACTGAACGGCGCCGGGCTGCTTCCGCACGACCGGCACACCGTCTGCCGTGACCTGCTTGACCTCGATCACATCCTGATCAATGGTCAGCCCAGAAACGCTCTGGACGGTCTCGACCTGAAACTTACCGAGTTGAACGCTGAAGCGGTTGCCGCTGAGAGCGTCACCGAGCATGTGCACTGCCTCCTGATACCTGAGAACGGATTGCTTAGCCCATCGGGCAGCACCCCTGTAACAGGGGCCACCGCACACCCACAACGACCACCCGAAGCAGTGGCTTCCGGGTGCGGACCGAAGAGTCTGAACAACTGGGCGCGCCAGCCAGCCATACAGCCGACAACACGGAACGTAGTCGGACAGACGCTCAGGGCGATACGCGAATCTCAGTCACCCCCGCGGCGCAAAGTTGATCACCCAAACGGCCCAGAGAAACCATCCCAGCCGCCTGCTTCATTTCTGAGCGCAGATAGACTCAGGAACCAGCCGCCCCCACCCCTACGGGGCTAGGGCGGATCACTTGTCGGCAACCAGTGAAGCTGCGCAGCACCCAATCAATCTGCGCAAGCGCACCCGGACCAACAAACACCGCAGGCCACATGCCTGACCGGCTCAGACTCTGCGCAGATTCGATGAGTCAAACAGCCACCAACCTGCTCAGCCAACCTGCACAAACGCAGGTCAGGAGCTTGACGACTGCTCAGTTTCACTGACCGGCGACAACTCACCCCTGTTGTCGCCGGTCAGTGGCACTGCGCAGTGCGCACCTAGCCTGAACCACTGTCAAATCCTTCTGGAATGCGGGCTTTGCCGGAGAGGTCAGTGACGCCACCATTGCGTGGGTACCTCGTTCAGAAGGGCGGTTCATCGGGGAAACTGACCTCCTCATGCCGCCCGCTGCCGCCGTGTACGGCGGGGCTCGACGTACCGGATCCTCCCGTCCCGCAGCCGCACGTCCATGAGCTCCCGCAGCATTTCCTCCCCCCGCGAGCGGGCAACCAGGCCGGGGCCGTGGTGCAGATCGGCCAGGCGGACGGACCCGACACCGGCAGGCCTCTCCCCGTGGCGCTCGTTGGCTCTCAGGACGGCCTCTGCCGCCGTCATGTCCCTCTGGAAGAACTCCCAGCTGCGGGCCGGCGCCGGGGCCATGATCCGGTCGTAGGCGTCCGCCCAGCGCCTACGCAGACGCAGTCCAATCCCGCATGCTTCCAGGAAGGCCAGGCACTGCTGGCGGCTGGCCGGGAGCACCTGCCCGGCCACGACCCGCCCGGCCGTACTGACCGGCAGCAGATGCCTTCCGCCCGCCAGAAACGACAGGCGGCGCAGCGTCGGTGCGCCGGCCCGCTCGTAGAAGTAGACCAGCGCCTGACTGAGCGCCCCCGGGGTGGTGACCAGCTCAGGAGAGGCAGGCCGGAGGCGTCCCCGCAGGCGGCCCCGCTCGGCGATCCGGGCATCCAGCCACAACTCCGCAAGGCCTTCGTCGTCCTGGGCGTGGCAGGCGGCGGCGATCGCCTCGACCGTCTCCCGGGCGGGCACGTGCCGGCCCGAGGTGGCGCGCTTGAGGGCGGTCGCCGAGACCCCGGAGCGTGCCGCGAGCTCGTCGTACGACAGCCCGGCCGCGGTACGCAGCTCGCGCAGGGCCACGGCGAGGGCGCCGCGGGCCGGGAGGGTGTGGTCGACGGGGAGTTCAGGTCGTCCCATGACCCTGCCCCGCTCTACCGGCCGGCCTGGAGAGCGGCGCGGGAAGCCGCGGCCACCGAACTGCGGCCGCCCGGGGTGAGGGCGAGGACCAGGGCCGCTGCGATCGCGCCCGTGCCGGCGAGCAGGCGGAAGATCTCCCCCGTCTGCATTCCCCGCAGGCTCAGCACCACGGCCAGGACGAACACCACCGGCATCACGACGCTGATCACGAGGGCCTGCGGCATCGTCAACCCGCCCGGCCGGCCCTCCGGCCCGCGCTCCTGCTGGGCGCTCGCGCGGGCGACTTCCTGCTGTACTGCCATACCGGTCTCCAGACCGGGGTACCGGACGGCACCCCTGATAGTCGGGAGGGCGCCGAATGGCGCCCTCCCGTAGTGGTGACTCCGCGCCAAGTGGCGCTTCCCCAGGGGCGATTGCCGTCGCCTGTCCGGGGATCACAAGCATGACAGACAGTCACAGCACCTCGAAGCGCGGAAACCCAGCAGCCCACCCGATAAGTCCGGAATGCGCGTTCATTCGTCCGCTGGTGTCCCCGCTGTCCAACTTGCACACGCAGACTCCCTTAGAATGCCCTGACCTGCACAAATACCGGCGGCACCTACAGGAATGCGTAGGTGGCCTGCTGCGGCTTCGTCACCGGTCCCCGTGCAGCACCCCCACCCAACCGGGCGCCCGCCCCCGTTCGTCCGCTCCCGTCCAAGGAGAAGTTGTGTTCGTGTGCACCGGCAGGGCACCGTGGGGTGCAGACCGACCGGGCAACCGGCGGAACCCCTGAAGTAGGTGACTCCGCAGCAGGGACACAACGAAGCACCGCGTTGCCGCGCGAACGCTTCACACGACAGGGCCGACCCGCACCCGCCGGGCCGGCCCTGACGTATTTCGCCGCACAGCCCGCAGGTCCGCCCAGCGATTAGCGGACCTCGCCCGCCGACGATGCAGCAGGCCCGGCCCACCACCGCCGTAGCGGCAGGGCCGACCCACACCCGCCGGGACCGCCCTGCCGCCATCTCCGGGCACAACAACCCCCGACACCCTCCGTAAAGCGCCTTACGGACCTCTCCCGCCGCCCGAAGACGACTGGGACCTGCCCAGCTTGACGAGCTGGTCGCGCACAGGGCCATACGCCCGCGCGGGACCCGGCGATAGCCACCCCGGCCCCCCGCGTCAGGGCGAGGGCGGCGAAGCGTTCCAAGGGGGCGTTGCCCTCGCGGACCACGTTGCGCGGGGGGCTCTATGCGGGGGCGCTCTGTGCTCCAGGCTCTGCATGACGAGGCGGAGCACCGCCCGGGCCGGGATCTGGCACGGCAACGGCAAGGCCCGCCTCGACCGGCTCGACCGGCTCGACGCCCCAGCTCACTCGATACATGCGGACCGACAACACCAGCGCCGCCACCGCGACCCCCGCGGGATACCACCAGCCGCCGGCCATCGACGTCGCCACATCCATGTTCATACCCCCGCATTGTGCCGGTCCCCCACTGACAGCCCGCCCTGAAGCAGCGCCCAATTCACGCTCGCGAGGTCACCGGGTCCGCCCCGCGCGCCGGGCCGGCGCGGCCGGCTGCCGGTGGGCGGGCACGGCGGCTTCCGCCGCAGCCGGCTGTCCGGGGGCCGCGGCGGCCGGGGGGGGTGGCGGAGCGGGAGCGGGCAGCCGTCGGGGAGACCCGGACCCGGGACGCGAGCGCGGCCGGTGCCGAGGGCGGTGTCGTCAGGGAGTGCAGAGTCGCGTCCACGAGCCGCCCGACCGTGGTGGAGGACGGGCCGTCCTTCCAGGTGGTGTCGGTCCCGAGGTGCGATCTCTCACTTTCGTGTCAGCACGTGACCTGCGCGTCTCTCACTCAACGACAGTGGATAGACCTCGATCTCTCACATCCATGACAGTGGCCCCACGCCCTGAGCCAGCCCCGACCAGCAGGAACACACCAAGGCCCACTGTCTCTCACACCACTGTCACCAAACCGAGAGATCGCAGTCGGCGGCCTCCCGCACCGGCGCAGCAGCGGGGGCGGGGGTGGGAGCGGGTGCGGGTGCAGTGCCCGGAGCCGGGGCGGGAGCGGGTGCGGGTACGCGTCCCGCCACAGGCGCGCCCCACGGGTCGCCGGACCCGCCCATACGCGAGGCCAGCACGTCCCTGGCCGGCGGCGCGACAGCACCCGGAGCAGCAGGGCAGGAGCGGGGGCGGCGGTGGGCGCCGGGGCGGCCGGGGCGGGCGCGGGTGCTTTGGCGGCAGCCGCGGTGGTAACGGCGGCCACGGCCTGGTCGACGCCCGCTCCCGCTGCGTGCGCGTCGAGGAGGATCCGGGCGACGTCGATACCGCGGGCGTCGAGCCGGCCCATCGCGGCCGCGATGTCCGGCCAGGCCAGGGAGGCGAGGATCGCATCGCGCACCAGCCCCTCCGGCATCGTGGACTTCAGGAGGTCAGCCCACCGGTCGGTGCCCTCCGCCTTCGTCCGCGCGATGTTCGCGGCGACGGCCTGGTGGACTCCGGCAGTCATGCGGCCCATCTGCGGCAGAAACGTGCCGAGGTCGACTCCGGCCTGCTGGAGCCCGACGAGCTGGCGGGCCATCACCGGCCAGTCCGCCCCCGCCATCAGCTCGGCCAGAATGTCGTCGCCGATAACGCCGCGCAGCTGGTCAGCCGACCAGCCCGGGGCCATCTTCTCCGCGTCCTCGCCGAGCTCCGCCTCGGCGCCGGTGAGGCGCTTTTGGGTAGCGCGGCGTACGGCGTCGGTGATGGTCATCACCAGCCGGTAGGCCATCGCGGCAGTCTGCGCGGCCTCCCCGAGGGCTTCGGCGAACGGCTCGGGCTGGGGCGGGTACGTCATCGGCAAGAGCTCCCTCGATCGGGTCAGCGCGTACGGGACGGGCCCGGCCGGCCGGGATCCGGACGCGGCCGGACCGGTACACCGGTAACGGGCCCGATGGGCGACAGGCCACGGCCCGCGGTGCGCACCACCCGACCGGTACGCGGCTTCGCGGCCGGGGGCGGGGCGCCGGTCAGGCCAGCTGCCTCCCGCAGCAGGACAGCGGCCTCGGAAGCGGCTTTCGCCTGCGCGCGGAAGGCCTGCGCCCGATGCCAGTCGGCGGCGGCCTCCACCGCCTCCACAAGCGCGATCAGCAACGTGAGGACGACCGCAGCGCCACCCCCGCGTGCGGCGCGCGGGGCCTGCTCCAGCGCCCGGGTCGAGGCGCGCCATCCGGCCCGCGCGCGGCCCTCCAGACAGCGGGCGCCGGGGGCGCGGGCGGCCTGCTCGAACGCGTCGGCCGCCGCCTGCACGCGGTCGCGAACGAGGGCCGGGGCGTGAACGGCGGCCACCGCCAGGAGGTCACCGAGGGCCGCGACGTCGCCCGCGCCTTCGCCCTGCCCGGCGCGGCCCAGGGGTACGGACGCTTCCCGGATCCAGTGCTCAGCGAGCGCCCAGTCGGCCGGGGTGACGAGCGGGGTGAAGCGTTCGCGGACACGGGGCAGGGACAGGTCGTAGGCGAGCGTGGAACCAGCGAACCAGACAGGTCGGGTGCCGCCGTCGGCCCGGTCCCCGGGCAGCGCGACCGAGTACCCCACGAGAGCGCCGTCATCGTCTCGGCGTTCGCGCACGCGCAGCCCCGCGTCGCGGAGCCGGTCGAGGAAATCGGTATCGCCATGGCCGAGGGCGGCGGCCTGACGGACGGTGCGCTGCAGGGACTCCCGGGCGGTCTCCGTCAGGCCGCGGCGGGCGGCTTTCTCGGCCTCGCCGGTGACGGGGCGGCGGCGCGCGGTGCGGTCGAGAGGTGACATCGGGGTGAGGCCCCAGCGGGCTTCGAAACCCCGGGCGGCGGTGTGCATGCTGAGGATGTCGCCGCGCACGCGGGGGTGCCGGCCGTCCTGGCGGGCGAGGGTCGCCAGGATGTGGATGTGGTCGGGAGCGTGGCGCACCGCGATCCACCGGCAGGCCTGCTCATCCCCGTGCTCCGCGATGCCCGCGGCGTGCACCATGGCGGCGGCCTCGCTCCATTCCGCGTCCGACAGCATCCGGTCGTCAGCATGGTTGCGGACCGAGATGTGCCACACATGCTCTTCCGGCTTCGGTCCGCGCAGTGCTTCCACGGGGGCGTCCAGGAGAAGCGCCAGATCGGCGAGCGTCATACGGGCCGGGGTACGGGCAGGGCACGGCAGATCCGGGTCCCAGCCCGCGACGAGGTGGGGATCGACGTGCTCGTCGCGCTCGCCCGGACCAAAGAGGTAGTCCAGGAGGTCGATCGTCGTCGAACCCGATTCCGCCTTCTTCGGCATCACGACCGCGGGCGCCTCTCCCGCATCACCTGGGCCGTCGCCGCATCCACCCGCGCCACCGCGTCCAAAGCCTGCGCCACCACGGTCGCGGCCGACTCCGGAAGGCCGGCCCCGGACGAGCCGGCGGCGGCCACGGCGCGGAGCTCGGCAACGGTCTCCCGCAGGTGGACCCGGGCCTGGACCAGCTCCCGCAGCACGTCCCCCGCATCGCGGGAAACCGGCGCCAGCACGTGTTGCGCAACCGCCATCACTTGGCGCCCCGCCCAGGCCGCCGACGCCATCCCCTCGCGCTCCGCAGCCGTGCGCACCACGGCCAGTTCGCTGTCGCTGAACGACACGTAGAAGCGCTTCTTCCGAGGTTCACCCACCTGGCGTTCACGACGCCGCCCACCCGCATTCCCGTCCGCGCCGACTGCCACCCAAGGCCCCTCACATTCCGTGCCAGCCAATACCGGCTTTCCAGCGTCCCGGGGGCTTACTGCCCCCATTACGCACTAACTGGCTGCCAATTTCTAATGCCTGAAAAACGGTGCAGGACCATGCGCCCGCGAGCCCGGAAACCAGGCGCGCCGACACCGGGCATCACCCCCACCAACGACCCCGCACCCCGCCCCGACACCACCACACCGCGCCACACCGCCACCGCGCCGCCACCGCGCCGCCGCAGCACACCCCACCCCCACACACACCACCACCACCCCAACCCCACCCCACCAACCACAAAGAAGCGACGACCACCCCGTCTGAAGCTCCGCCACCACCGCTCCTTCCTGCCGCACGCAACGTCGGCGCCTTACCACTTCACGACCACGGCGGGGTGGTGCGGGAGAGCGCGAGAGGGCGGCAGCCCTCTCGCCAAGACGACCCGGAGGTCTGGACCGTGGCCCGCAGGTTCCGCGCGATTGCCGTGCTGCGCGGCAATCCCAATTGAGGTGCTGGTGCGTTCCTCTTCTTGATCAGATGAGTGACCGTTGGATAGGCTCCGCCGATACGGTGTGTGACGCACGGGGGACATCCTGTGTGCAGTCCACCGGCGCTTTGGGGGTGAGCTGTGCCTGACTCGATAACCGTGCCGACGGGTGTCCAGCCGATCAGCTTCGACGTGCACGCAGTCCGCGGGGGAAGCCCCGGCGGAGCCCGCGACGACTTCGAAACGATGATCGCTCAACTTGCCGCCGCGACGACCCCAAACGTACGGTCCGTCGCTGCCAACCCGGGCGACTGGGGTATCGACGCCTTCGCCGGAAACCTCGGCGGAGCGATCACAGTGTGGCAGTCCAAGTACTTCATGCCGGTCACCACAAAGAAGCACGTGCAGCAGGTCAAAGACTCGCTCGATAACGTGCTGAAGGCAGCCGTCAAGAACGGCCACACCATCGCCAGCTGGATCCTGTGCATCCCTTCCAGCATGGACGGCCCCATGACGGCGTGGTGGGATTCGTGGACGAAGGCAAGGGAGAAGGAGCACAGCCTCGTCATCCAGCTCTGGGACGAGACCGCCCTCCGGAAGAAGCTACTCAGCCCCGAGGGCGACGACGTGCGTCGCGGCTTCTACGAGACCTACGCTCAGGCCGCCCCCGCCCCCGTGGAGCAGCTTCGGCTCGTTCTCGAAGTCGAGGACGGCAAGGCGGCCGCCCTTGGCTCCGCCTTGTTCATTCGGCAGATGACTGAGGCCGGCCACATTGAGCTGGACTCGGCCAAGAGGCAGTTCTTCAATGCCGATCTGGTGGCCCGCGAGATCGCGCACAAAGACGTTCCGGCAGAAGTGGCGGCGCTCAGTTCCGCCGATGCAACGCTCCACGGTCTCTGGGAGATGCAGTTCAACGAATGCGCGGCCGAGGACACGCTGCGGGTTCTCCACCCCCGTGTCTGGCGGGATGTTCGCAACGAGCACGACAAACTGCCGAAGTCGCTGCGCCTGGAGCTGGTGCACAGCTGGGGGCTCGTGCACCGGCTGGTGGACAACCGCAAGGCGGGGTGGGTCAAACACTGGCGGCAGATCGCCGCCGAGCACTCCGACGGCTGACCGCAGCCGTCGCCTGTCCTGTCAGACCTACGAGGAGTTCGCTGTGGAAGCTGACCGGCCGGTGATGATGCCGGAGGACGAGGTGACCTTCCGGCTGGCGCAGCTGTTGCTTCTTCTCGACGCCGTCGCCGGGCAAGACGCGAAGGGGGCGAGCCTGGAGCGCATCGGCTACTACGACTTCCTGTCGGCGAATCCCTTCCTCGTCGTCGACTCCGACGGCCGGGAGGGCAACCTGCTCAAGCTGGCCGGGTTCGATCCGCAGGTGCTCTCCTACGCGTCCTCCTCGCAGCGCTTCACCAGTCGACGCGAACGCATCCAGCACGACCTCGCACTGCTCGTCGCCTACGGCTGTTGCGAGGTCCACAACCGCAACGGCGCCTTCGCCTACTCGATCAGCAACCGCGGCCGGGAACTCGGAGCGCGCTTCACCGCCACCTACGCCGCGTCGTTCACCACTGCGGCATCCATCGTCGTACGACACCTCCGCAAGCTCAGCGACAGGGCGCTGCGGGAACAGACCGCACGTTGGCTGCGACCGGACGGAGAAGGCGGGCCCGGTGCCGCGCTCCTCAGTGTGCTGGGCCCGGGACCGCAGGCACCTGACATGCCCTGGGAGGGGTGACCACCATGCAGCCTCTGCCTGGCATCCGAATCCGGCGCCTGCGCCTTGCAGGCGTCAGCCGGAACTACGACGTCGACTTCACACAGGACCAGCAGGTGCGGAACCTGTCCGTGGTCGCTGGGGCGTTCAGCTCGGGCAAGACCGCAGTGCTGGAGTTCATCACCTACGGCCTCGGCGGGAAGCGCCACCCACGGCATCCAGAGGTGCTGCGGAAGGTCCGTTCCTGCCTTCTGGAAGTCGAGCTGTCCGGCGAACCGCACGTCATCGAGCGGCCCGTCGGGGAGCCTTCGAAGGTCGCCTACGTACGCCGGGGGACGCTGGATAGCCCGCCGCTGTCCAAGCCTGAGAGCAGGCCCATCGAGCCGGCGGGAGCGCCCGAAAGCCTCTCCGCTCTGCTGCTGGGGCACTGCAAGCTCGAAGGCGTCCAGCTGCGGGAGACCCCTTCCAGCCGTGAGTCCCGCACCGACCCCCTGAGCATCCGCGACCTTATGGGCCTCGCGTTCCTGCCCAACGAGCGCATCGCGTCCAAGAACTTCCTGTTCGAGAACGAGTTCATGAAGAAGCACAAGCTGAAGCAGGTGGTCGACGTCGTCTTCGGCGTTCACGACGACCGCGCCGTCGAGCTTGGGCAGCGCATCCGGGACCTGGGCGCCCGGCTCACCCAGGCACGCTCCGAACTCGCCGCAGCACGGTCTTTCGTCGACGAACAGGACGTTCCCACAGCCGGCCCTCTGGTCGCCCAGCAGTACGAGGGCGAACTGCTGGAGCTGACCCAGCAGCTACAGACCCTTGATGAGGCTGCGCAAGCCGGTACCACCTTCGCCGGGCGTCTACGCCGCGAGCACCAGCAAGCTGCCCAGCTTGCCCGGCGAGCCGCCGGCGTCGTACGTGACTGCGAGACGCAACTCGCCCGGATGATGCCGTTGCGGGCGCAGTACGCGGACGACCTCGTCAAGCTCAACATGTTGGCCGAAGCACAGCGCCTATTCGACCCCTTGAGCGTCACTACCTGCCCCGCGTGCCTGAACCACCTGCCCGCTCCCCCGTCGGTGGAGAACGGCTCGTGCAGTCTGTGCAGCCACGAGCTGCCCCACGGCGACGGGCACCTGACGCTCGGCACCGCCAATGCCGAGCACTCTTCAGATGAAGGGCGGCTGAATGTCGCAGCCGAGGTCAGAGCTACCAAGGCCCGCTTGAAGGAGATCACTGCCTACGTTGAGGGCCTGGACGCGTCGCTCGCCGCGTTGAAGCTCCAGGCAGAGGACGCCGCCATCGCCGAAGAACGGGCTGCGGCCGCAGTCGACGAGGCCACTTCGCCCACTGTCACCCCGTTCCTCGCCGCTCGCGACAACCTCCAGCGCCGACGGGAGGAAGTCCTCCGTCATCTCCAGCACGCCGAGAACGCGACGAAGCTTCAGGCTGGCCTGGAGAAGCGGGCCGGGCTGGTGGAGCGGCAGGAGGCGCAGATCGAACGTCTACGGGAGGAACGCGACCGGCTGGGGGATGCCGCGCAGGACCGGGACCTGGTCGTCGGCCGTATCAGCGGCCGGTACAGCGAACTGCTGCGGCAGTGGCGTTACCCGAAACTCAGCCAGCCGATGATCGATACGAATCTGGTTCCTTACGTGCGCGGCGACTCCTACCGCGAGGCCTCCTCCGGTGCCCGGACGCTCCTAACTTTGGCCTGGCAGCTGGCCGTATTCGAGGTGGCCGTCGAAACGTCGGCCGCCCACCCCGGATTCCTCATGATCGACAGCCCGCAGAAGAACCTCGGCCACGGCGCCACCCGGGACGCGGTGATCGCCGACGCGATCGCCATCGACGACTTCTACCGCCACCTGACCAGCTGGCTAGCTGAGCAGGGAGCCGGCGCCCAGGTGATCATCGTCGACAACAGCCCGCCCACGCTCGTGGAAGACAACGTCGTGGTGCGTTACAGCCGCAACGAGGACCGACCTCCCTACGGGCTGATCG
This sequence comes from Streptomyces sp. NPDC048255, assembly GCF_040652415.1. Lineage (NCBI taxonomy): Bacteria > Bacillati > Actinomycetota > Actinomycetes > Kitasatosporales > Streptomycetaceae > Streptomyces > Streptomyces sp. NPDC048255. The sequence goes on along the minus strand of NZ_JBEZMA010000038.1, from coordinate 60,100 downwards.
ACGACGAGACCGCGACCGACGAAGCCGGCTCCGAACAACCGCCCCGTCACGACGAGAGCTGACGATCACTGCCGCGGCGCCAGTGTTCCGCGCCAGTCCAGCAGTCCCGCATGCGGGACAGATCGTTCGAATGGAACCGAACGCGACGCGCCCGGCAGCAGCTGTCGATCGACGCTCGAAGGTGTGGTCCGTGACGCTGGCCGAAACCGGAGGCACGCTTGCGCGGTTCGTCCAGTCATGAGCGACGAGAGCGTGATCACGATCGAGATCCGGGGCCACGAGAAGGCGGCGCTAGAAGCCTCCCGCAGCATTTCAGACCTGTTTCTGTCCAGCGGCCCCTGCCGGTTCCGTCGAACCCCCGGCGAGCAGGACGTACAGGTTCTCGTCTACGCGGATGTTGACCGGGGCCCCGGAGAAGGCGGATACCTCGATCCGGGCGCCACGCAGGTGAGTACCCCGGACTGGGATCCGGGGTACTCACCTGTATCCGAAACCGTCTTCGCCTACGAGGATGGGCCGACCACGACGGGTGGTGAGGCTCGTTGAAATTGGCTGTGGCGGATATTTCGTGAAGGCCAGTTCCAAACATCCGCCATGCCCGGCAATGTCCGTTCATCAGCATGGTGTTCGTGGGGGACGAACCGTTCTGGGATTTGGTGTGGCCTGACGTTGAGGGGCTGGCCATCGACGCAGTGGGCGTCGTTGGGGACGCGGTGCGGATTGATCTGCATGGTCGGCAGCCGGCGGTGACATGTCCCTCTTGCGGTGTGACCGCCTCACGCGTGCACAGCACGTACATACGCCGCCTGGCCGACCGCCCGCTGGGCGGCCGGCGGGTGCTGCTGCGGCTACGGGTCCGACGGTTCTTCTGCGACAACGGGCTGTGTTCCCGCCGGACCACCGCAGAACAGGTACCGAGCCTGACCGCGCGGTACCAGCGCCGGACCACGGCCCTCGCTCGAATGGTGCAGGCGATCGGGCTGGCCGTCGGCGGCCGGGCCGGTGCCCGGCTCGCCGGCTACCTGCCGGCACGGACGAGTAGGGACGTGATCCTCGGCGAACTTCGGCGACTTCCGGACCCAGCGTCTGCCCAGGTCAGGGTGCTGGGGATCGACGAGTTCGCGTTCCGCAGGGGCGCGACCTACGGCACCGTCCTTATCGACGTCGAAACACGCCGGCCCATCGACCTCCTGCCCGACCGCACCGCGGAGACCGTGAGCGCCTGGCTCGCCGACCACCCCGAAATCGAGATCATCTGCCGGGACCGGTCCAGCACCTTCAGCCAAGCCGCCACCCGCGCGGCACCCGACGCGATCCAGGTCGCAGACAGGTGGCACCTGCTCCACTCACTCGCCCGCGCCGTCGAAAGAACCGCCCACCAGCACCGCGTCTGCCTGCGCAAAGATGCCGAGACCGGCGAGAGGGACCAGCCCCTGGAACCGTCGGACCCTGCATCCCTGGCCGCGCTGATCGGACCACCGGAGCCGAGCGACCCACCGGACGGCCAGCTCCTGGCCCGCGTCCGCCAGTGGCACACCGACATCCACCAACTGCGCGAACGCGGCTGGACGATCAGTCGAATCGCCGACCGCCTGGGCCGGGACCGCAAGACCGTCCGCCACTACCTCACCACCGACCTCGACCAGATCCTCGCTTCGGCCCGCGAACGCCGCCCCAACGGCCACATCAACCGCTTCAAGCCCTACCTGCAACACCGCTTCCACGGCGGCGCAACCAACGCCGCAGCCCTCTTCCGAGAGATCCGACAACGCGGCTACCACGGCAGCCGCGTCGTGGTCACCAAGTACATAGCGACCCTCCGCGCCGGCACGGCCATCCCCGAACCCGCACGGCCGATCCCCAGCCCACGCCGGATCACCACCTGGATCATGCGTCACCCGGACTCCCTGACCGACAGCCAGCGCGACCACCTCAACAGCATCCTGGATGCATGCTCCGACCTGGCCACCGCCCGCGACCTCGCCCACGAATTCAGCGCCATCGCCCGCGAACACCGAGGTCAGGACCTCACCGGCTGGATGACCCGAGCCCTCGACCACGGACCGTCACCAATCCAGGGCTTCGCCGCCTTCCTCCAGAACGACTGGGACGCCGTCGTCAACGGCCTCACCCTGCCCTGGAGCTCTGGCGCCGTCGAAGGCCAGGTCACACGCATCAAACTGATCAAACGCCGGTCATACGGCCGCGCTTCCTTCTCCCTGTTGCGGACCTTCGTCCTTGCACAGCCGCCGTGACGGCTGTCTTCCGCCGCAGCCAGTCCCTAGGCTGACCAGCCGTGACAAGCAATGACGACCTCTGGAGCCGAAGCGGTCTCCGTCCGAAGCAAGCAGTCCGATGCCGAGTGACCGGCCACCGAGGACGCTTCGGCGTCGACGTCGACGTAGTCGACCCCGCCTCCGATGTCTCTGCCTTCATCGACTTCGTGAACCTCACCAGCAGCCCAGAGCACCCCCTGCCCGAGGACTTCCCACCCCTCGGCAGCGCCCTCGACGCGGTTGTGCTCGACTTCATGCCCTGGGGAGAGCTGCGACTGGCGGCACGCGACCGGTAACCGTCACGAAATATCCGCCACAGCCTTGAAATTCCCCACCCTGTGCTCGGGGGTTCCCCAGACCTGCTCACCTTGATTCCCCACCTCGGCGCGCTGACCTGCGGACGGGCGCCACACGGGAGGGGCGCGGCCCCGAGCGGGGTTTGTGCCTGAGTTATGCCCGCCGGGTGTCGTACGGCGGTCCGGGCGGGCCGTTGTGGGGCCCGCCCGGGGTGGCTGCGGCGTCAGGGCGAGGGGCGCCGCAGGGTGTGGGGGTCAGCGTGTTGTCGCTGTCGCGGGGACAGCTTCGCCGTGCTGGCGGTTGCTGCTCAGACGAAGACCCAGATGGACCAGCGCTGGTTCTGGGCGGTCATGCCGAGGCACGTCCACTGGAAGACGTTGGTGGCGTCCTTGGTCCCCTTGTCTTCTACATCCAGACACTTGCCGCTGTGCTTGGCCCTGATGTTGTAGTAGTAGACGCCTTCGGTCGTCACCGTCCCGTCGGTGAAGTACCAGCGCTGGTTGTCCGCGGGATCGGGCAGGCACGTCCACTGGAAGACGTTGGCGGCGTCGGCGATCGACTTGCCCGCCACGTCCAGGCACTTGCTGAGGGCGTGGTGGGGCCGGAGCTGCACGATGTTGTACGCGCGCTTGCCGGAGGTCAGCCGCGTACGGCGCGGACACGGCGCCAGGGCGGCGTCCGGTTCGGCCGGCCACCGCGGTCATCGCTGGGCGCGGGCGGCGAGGGCGTCTGACCCGTAGCCATGGTCGCGCGAGCGAGCGGCTCCGCTCAGCACTGGGCCGCCATCGGGCTGACGCTGGCAGCCCGCGCCGGAGCCCGGCTCGCAAACCAGATGGGCATCACGGCCATCCGCACCACACTGCTGCGCCGGGTCATGGAACAGCCCCACCCACCACAAACGGTCGGCGTCGACAACGTCGCCCTGCGTCGAGGCTACGCCTACGGAAACGTCGTAATCGACGCCGAGACGCACCAGGCCCTGCTGCCCGAGCGGCACACCGCAACGCGGGCACCGCAGCTCGCCCGGCACCCGGTCGAGATCGTCTGCCGTGACCGTTCCGGTCCCTATCCTGACGCCGTCAGCGCCGCTGCAGCGCAGGCCATGCAGGTCACTGACCGGTTCGACCTGTGCAGAACCTCACGCAGGGAACCGAGACGACGCTCGGTGCCCACCGCAGGTGTTTGCGTGACCTCCTCTCCCACGCCTCCCGAGCCGGAACCCGAGTTGGAAACGCTGGCCGATGAAGCAACGAATGGTGGCCGAGTCAGCCAACCGAGCACGGGCTCACCACGCTCTCGTCCACGACCTCCTCGCTCAGGGCCTGGGACTGCGGGAGGTCGGCCGGCACCTCGGCTGGGGCGGGCACACCGTCCAGCGGCACGCCCGCGCGACCAACTGGCAGAGCATGGTCTAGGGCCGCAATCCTGCGGCCCTAGACCATGCTCTGAGGCCTGGTGATAGATCACTCGATGCTCAGGTTGAGTGACCCATCGAACGGGGCCCCTATTATTTCGTCCCCATCATGTGGCCGAACCATGAGGGATCGTCCATTCTGCCTTCGTCTTCGTGCCATTGCACTGGTCCGGATACGACGAAGCTTGAGAGGTCCGAGCCTAGTGCGAAGAGTTGGCCTGGTTTCACCTGGACTCCATATTCACGAGCAACGCTCTCACATTCGGCCAGGCTCGCACGGCGAATCAGCAGGCCGTCATAGTACGGCCGGAGCAGCATAATACTCACTCCTCCAAAATGGATATCGATTCGCGTACTAGGAGGCATGTCCCGGGAGCTGCGCAAGAGCAGCCTCTGATGACTCACAGTGTACTGCCAGACCTTGAAGAATCGGTCCGACCGATACAGTTCATCCACCGCTATTACTTCCTTCCGTCAAGCAGATCCCAGTCAGGCTCCGGCATTTGATCCTTGGGGATTTCCTTGCCATTCGCGTCATAGAATGTGATATTCCCCCAATCCAGGTTTTCACTTTGCACATTGATTCCGACTCGCCCCATTTCCCACTGAGTGGCCCCCCAATCGTCCCCACGTCCCATTTTATACGCAAGCGCGAACTGTTCGGCTGGGGTGTCTCCGTCGAAACCTCTGAGTGAAATTGCAACCTTCCCGTTAGTCTGAAGGACATGGGAAACTTCAGACTGCCAGATCGCGAACGGCTTCCCATTTATCTGCCCGACTACTTCCCTAAGAGCTGGGTCGTTAAAGGTATAGCCGCCATCAAGCTGTCTAGCCAGCTCCTCCGAGTGGGGGCCGATGCCCAGAACCATCACCTTCCTGCATCCGGAATTATGGACCAGGATCGGGGTACGGCTGCCTGCGATCACATAGAATGTGTGGATCCCCTCGACCGTGAGGTTGAAGGTCCGCGCATGGCGCTCGGAAGCCTGGTTGCTCTGCACCCGAACGGAGGTATTTTCACTGGTCAGGAGGGTATTTCCTGACCTCAAATCACCCGCTCGGACCCAACGGCGTTCCGACGGACTCCAGAACGGGTGTTCGTTTGTGGCTGTGAGACTCTTCAGGCCATCGGGGGTCTCTATTGCCAGTTCATTGAAATTCTTATCACTATCGGTGACGATCTGGGCAACGACGGGTTTTGCTTTCGTCTCACCACTAACAGGGTCCGACGCCAGGACCTTGTCGCCCACCCTGACATCTTCGATGTTCCTGGCGGAACCATCTCCCATGAGCACTTTAGTGCCGGCCAGGAAGCACTCATTGCACCCCTGGAGCAACCTCACTAGTCGCGCAGCCACATACCGGAGAAGACGCATCTTAGAGGCAATGACCATGTCCTTGCCGAGATCCGTGCATGCTCCTAGGTAATCATTCTTTTCGAAACAGTTGTAGAAGTTACTCAGGCCGACCAATTCCTTGGCGACCCATTTCGACTTCTCTACGGCGGGTTCTAGTGCGTCTGCTGTCTGACCTGCGACAGCTTCCAGCTCGCACCGTACTGCGTTGTGCTGACACCACCTCGGGTGGTTCTCGCGCTTTTCGCACTTAGGGTCGAATATCCCGCAGCGGTACAGCTTTTTTGCTGCTTCACCGGGCGCGCGTTTACGGGCGGCTTCGGCGAGTTCTTCTTGGTTCCGAATGGTCTGGGCGCTAGCAGCCTCGGCTTCTCTTGCCGCGCCCTCGGCGTCTCCGTAGGCGGCCAGGAAGGACTCGCGGGCCTTGGCAGCGGCGGCCCATGCAGTCTCAGCTGAGGTGCGGGCCGACTGTGATGAGATGGCAGCGTCGCTGGCGGACAGGGCCGCATCGTTGGCGGCCTCGTTGGCCTGGCTGGCCGCTGCGCGGGCGGTTCTGGCGGATTCAGCCGCTCGGGCGGCCGAGCCTTCGGCGTCCTTGGCTGACTTGGCGGCCTGTTCCTTGTACCGGTTGGCATCGGCTGCGGAGGCTGCGGCCTGGTTGGCGTAGTCGTTGGCTTTGGCCGCTTCATTGCGGGCGAGAGCCGCGACTCGCTGGGCTCCGGCTGCCTCAACGTGGGCGTTGGCGGCGATGCGGGCGCCTTCGGCAATGAGCTCCTGGACTCGTTGCTGGTGGGTCAGTGAGAGCAGGTCTGCCTGGTGGGCTGTATGCTGACCGGCTTCGATGAAAGTGTGGAGCTGTTCGTCAGGGCCGTCGAGCGCGATCCGGGCGGCTGACTTCAGTTCGGGGCCGCCGCTGTCGGCAAGTTGGGCTGCGCGTATGCGTTCGTCTTGGGTCCGGTTCGCCGCGTAGCCGGTTTTTAGGAATGCGACGTACTTGTCGAGGCTGCCGGAGCTGAGGGCGGCTCGTCCCGCTTCGGAGGTGTTGGGTCCGGCGTCGGCGATCAGCTGGGCTATCTGAACGCGAAATTCTTCCTTTCCGGCTTCGTAGAGGCCGGTGGTGAGGAAGGTGTTGACCGCTTCGGTGTTGCCCTTGAGTGCTTGCTCGGCCGCCGCGCGGACGGCTTCTATCGGGCTTTCCTCGGCTATATAAGCGATCTTGGCTCGTTGATCCTGTTGGTCGGCGGTCATCCATCCTGTGCGGATGTAGGCAGTGACGTCCCCGTCGTTTCCGGCGAGGGCGATCTCGGCAGCGACCTGGTGCCACCCGCCGCCGATCTTCGCTGTCTGAAGGGCGGTCTTACGTGCCCGCGAGGCGATCGCCGTGGGGTCAGCGTCGGCCTTGCCCGCGTCGGCTGCGAGCTGCGCCGCTTCGGTCCTGAGGTCCTTCGACTGCTGGTCGTTTCGGGCAGTGTCGGCTTTGCGCTCGTCTTCCTCCCTTTTGAGGTCTCTAGCCTTGTGTATCCCGGCGTTGGTGCGGCCCAGGAGTTCTTCGGCCTCGATCTCGCGCGCAAGGGAGTAGACGGTCTTGGCCTTCTCCACGGAGCTTGTCGCGCTGTTGGCTGCGGCTGTAGCAGCGTTGGCGTGAATCGTGGACTGCGTTGCCGCGGTGGCCGCGTCGCCGGCGTGGTTTGCCGCGTCGTCGGCTGCTTGGGCAGCTTTCCCAGCGTGGTCGGCTGCGGAGGTGGCCGCTTCCCGGGCTTCTTTCGCCGCGCCGGCGGCCTTGCGGGCGAGGGCGGCTGCGGCGTTGGCGGCCCGGTTGGACTCGTTGGCGTGGCGGCGTGCCTCGTCCGCGGCGGCTCGGGCCTGAGCGGAGTTCACGCCGGCCTGATCGGCGTAGCCGCTCGAGGCGATGGCTGCGTCGGCTGCCTTAAGGGCGTTCTCGCCGACACCTAGGGCTGCCTGGGCCGCGTCGGCGGCGGCGTTGGCCGCGTTCTCGGCCTGTTGGGTGACGATGGCCATTTCACTGACGCCTCGTTGCGCGGCGCGGGCTGCCTCGGCGGCTTCGCGGGCAGCGCTGGCCTTGCTCCCATCAGTCGCGGCGTCCGCTGCGGCGTTAGTAGCGCGGGTGGCGGCCTTTGAGGCGGCCGCGGCGGCGGAAGCAGCTTGGGCCGCGGCGTGGGCTGCGATGCGGGCGGCATTGGTGGCGGCGCGCGCGGAAGCGATGGCCTGCTGTGCTGCGGCAGCGGCCTGGCGTGCGGATTCCGCCGCCCGACCAGCGGCTCCTGCTGCCTTCAGGCTGTCTTGCCGTGCCGCTTCGGTCTCGGCCGCAGCCTTCTCCGCAGATTCCCTCGCCAGCTTGGCGGACGTGACGGCCCGGGCGGAGAGATCTTTGGCGGCCGCGGTTTCCGAGCTGGCCAGGCGTCCGGCCTCGCGGGTCTGCTCAAGGAGTTCCGCAATGGTCGCGTGCTCCTCGTCCTTGGCCCGGGCAACGTGCTGCCCGACGTTCAGGAAGTCTCGGACGTCATCCGCGGTGCCTCGCAGGGCCAGTCGGCCAGCCGCCCGTACGTTCTCTCCTGAGATGCTGAGGATCTGGGCGAGCTGGATCCGTTCGTCCTGCTCCTGCTCGAAGTAGCGGCCCTCGTTGAGAAACGCCTGGATGTCCTCCGGCTTGCCGCTCTGGAGGGCGGCGCGTCCCTTGTCCGCGACGTTGGGGCCGGCCGTGGCGATCACTTGTGCCACTCGTACCCGCAGGTCCTGCTCGTAGAGGGGTTTCCAGCCGGTCTCCACGAAGGTCTTCAGTTCGGCGGGCGGCCCTGCGAGTGCCTTGCGGGCGGCATCTTGGACACCGCTGCCACCGATGCTGGCGATCTGCGCGACGGAGACGCGTTCGTCCTGGAAGCGTAGGCTGTCGGCCTGGTCCAGGAACTTTTTCACCTCCTCGTCCGTGCCAGTGAGGGCGACTTCAGCCGCCGCCCGGACACCGGGCCCGCCGGACTTCCACAGTTCGACGACCCGGCCCCGCTCTGTCGGGGGAATGACGTATCCGGGGACCTGAGGGGGCGTCGTCTCAGCTGCGACGGCTGCGGGGGTGGCACTCAGGAGACCAGCCACCAAGGCGATCGGGAGGGCTGCACAGCTCACAGCTCGGAGGAGTCTGCTGGCCCTTCCGGGTGGTCTGGAATGTGGAGGTCGTCGGTTCAACGTCAGCTCGTCTCAGTCATCTGGCGCTCGGCACAGGTGGGCAGTGGGGTGCCGAGGGGCAGAGACTGTCGTACGGACGTGGCGCACTAGCGATCGGGAATGATTGATTCCGAAACGTGCGTGTGCAGAAGTGGGTGCCCCCCAGCGCGGGGGATCTTGCCACACCTCCTGATTGCTTTTCAGGCGGGGTACCACTATGTGGACCTGAGCTGTGGTGATAAGAATCGGGTGAGATCTTGGGGGTCTTGCAGCCGTCCTGGCGGGAGGGTGATCCATCTCACTCCGACTGCATCGACAGAGCGCAAGATCAGGGCATTTTTTGCTGCTGCATTCTTGCCGCAAGTCTGTCTGGTCAGGTTGGTCCCGCCATAGTTACGCCGCGTCACCCCCTGCTGTACCTACCCGGAAGGACCCTGCCCCAGTGCTTTCCCGCGTCCGCCAACTCACCCTCGCAGCCATAGGCATGATCGCGATCGGTGTATTCGGCACCTACACCGCCACAGCTTCTGCCAACACGCCGGCGGCGACGGCCGCTGAGCAGATGCCCCTCGCGATCGAGGACTTCATCTACCCCAACTCGGCTCAGATTCAAGCCGAGCAAGACATCAAGCTCATCCGGGGCGATGGGGGGATCACGCTCGCCGACTGCGACACCAACGCCGCGCAGATCCGCGTCTACAGCAAGGAAGAGCCCGGCGAGAAGCGTAAGGGCGTCTACTGCTTCGCCACTCACGGCAACACCGGTCAGCTGGCCCTGGAACTCGAACGAGTGTTCATGATCGATGCCAATGACCACCCCCTGAGCGCCAGTCTCTCCGCGGATGGCGTCACCAAGACGGTCACCGTTGCCAAAGACGGCTTCGTGAGCGTCGGCGAAGGCGTTATCGGCGGCTCCCGCAGCGTCCTGCTCGAGCTCCGGGTCACCGGCTGACGCCGGCAGACAGATCGAAGTTGGCCACGACTGTCCGGGCGTGGCGCCCACATTTTTCTGAAGGAAGACGCATGTCCGCTCTCCGTCCGCGCTCCGCGTGGATCACCACCACCCTCGCCACCGCAACCGCGGCTGGCCTGCTGTCCATTGGGCCCGCCTCCGCCCTTATCGGCGTCCCCGGAGCTGATGGTCAGCACTCCTACGCCGTCAAGCTGAGCGTGGGTGACGGGACCAACAGCCGAGCCTGCACCGGCACACTGGTCGACGGCTTCTGGTTGCTGTCCGCCGCGAGCTGTTTCGCCTCCGCCCCCGGCACCGCAGTCCCTGCCGGTAGACCTGCCCTGAAGTCGACCGCGACCCTCAGCGATGGCAAGGTTGTCGAGGTCGCCGAGCTTGTTCCGCGCACCGACCGCGACATAGTCCTGGCTCGCCTGACCACCCCCGGCACCGGCATCGCGGCGGTCAAGCGTGCGAGTGTCTCACCCGCTGCCGGTACGGAGCTGAAGGCGGCTGGCTTCGGCCGTACCAAGACCGCGTGGGTGCCGGGCAAGCTGCACACCGGTACGTTCATCGTGAACTCCGCGGACGCCACCACGCTGGCCGTCACCGGCAAGGGTACGGACGTCATCTGCAAGGGCGACACCGGTGGCCCAATGTTGAACGCGGCCGGGGAGCTCGTGGCGGTGAGTTCCCGGTCCTGGCAGGGCGGCTGCCTCGGCACCGTCTCCACCGAGACCCGCACGGGAGCCATCTCCGCACGCGTCGACGACCTCGGCAGCTGGATCAGCCAGACCACGAAGGCCGCAGCGAGTGTGGCCGGCGGGCAGCAGATCGCGACCTCGGCGGTCGGCTCCACCTCGCACATCAGCCTCATCGGCACCCATGGCGCCCTGTACAACACCGCCGCGAACTACGGCGCTGGTCAGTGGACCCAGCGGTGGACCCGCGGCGATGGTGAAGGCATGACCTCGCTGACCAGTGTCACGATCAAGAACGTGGTGCGGGTCTTCGGTATCGGTGCCGAGGGCAAGGTCTTCGGTAAGGACTTCGATCCCACAAGCGGCCAGTGGACCGGCTGGAGTGAGATTCCCGGCGGGGCCGCCGGTGCGAAGGGCGTGACCGCGACTGCCACCGGTAATACGGTCCGCCTGAACATCATCGGCACCGACGGCACCCTGTACAACGCGGACGCCAATTACGACACGGGTCAGCGGACCCTGTGGACGCGGCTGGACGGTAGCGGGCTGACCGCTCTTACGAGTGCCACGGCCAACAACGTCGTGCACATCTACGCCATCGGGGCCGACGGCAAGGTCTTCAACAAGGACGCCAACTACAACACCGGCAACTGGTCCAACTGGGCCGAGGTTCCCGGTGGAGCCGCTGGTGCGAAGAGCGTGACCGCCGCCGCCAACGGCAACACCGTTCACCTCAACATCACCGGGACGGACAACCTGCTGTACGCCTCGTACGCGAACTACGACGCCGGCCAGTGGGGCTCCTGGGTCCACCCCGGCGACAACCGGAAGCTCGCCTCCCTCTCCAGCACGGTGATCAGCAACGTCCTGCACCTCTACGGCAGCGGCACTGATGGTCGCGCCTACAACCTCGACGCCAACTTCAACACCGGCCAGTGGGGCACAAACTGGGTGGAGATTCCCGGCGGACTGGGCTCCTGACACCCCGGCTGCCTGCAGCCCGTGGCTGCAGGCAGCCGTCTGACCCACCGTATGGCCGCTTGCAGGCGACAGCAGAGGAATGCACCTTCTGTTGTCGCCTGCCATGGCCATGGCCTGGGCCCGGAAGCCCACCTTTGGGTGCGACCGCCCAGAGCACAACTCGCATTCGCGTAGGCGTGGCTGCAGGGCACGGACGATGGGTCGGCAACACGGCGAGCGGTCGGCCGCGCCGAAGCGTCGGTCTGCTGGGCCCATGCGTCGGTGCTGAGTGCCGCTGTGGATCGCCGTCGCCTCGGACCAGTCCTGGTCCCAGAAGGGACCGCCGTCGGCTGCCGCGCCTCCGGCACGAGCCATCGTCCGGGGGGCATACGCCCAGCCCTCGACCAGTACCGACCGCTCCGAGTAGGCGATAGATCCTCCCGGCGCTGCTGGTCAGTGCGCTCGGTGATCTGATCATGCTCCCCGCGCAAACCGGCGAGCGCGGCCTCAACCTGACCGATGCGCTGCTCGATCGCACGCTGATCCGTCCGATACACATCCTGCGTGACCACCTGATCGAGTCGGGCGGCAAGATGCGCGGGGTCGCCCCGAAGGTCTTCCCGGAGCTGAGACACCGCGCGGTGCAACTCCCACAATGTTGGCTCGGTGCTCGGCGGCACGGACACCTCTGATCACTCCCAGCAGACCCACGCCTGATTCGATCGTACGTGCGCCCACCGGACACGTGCAGACGCTGTCGGTGCGGCAGTTCATACTGCGCGGATGGAACCCAGCGATAGGTCGACTTCCGGCGCGATCTTCTCGACGGTATCGGGATGAACCGAGACCACATCGTGGACGTCACGGATCGCCAGGAAACAACATGTCCCGCGCTGGCGGCTTCAGCGCGGGACACATAGTCATCTATACGGAGACGCAGCTATAGGCTGGCCCAAGGGTTTTCGTCGTCGAAATCAGCGAATTCCTCGCTCCGATGAATGAATTCCTGCGGGACGAGGTTCCAGAGTGCGTCCTCTCCAAATGGATTCTTATCCCACTCACCCATAAAGGTTCGACGCAGGAATTCCGTCATACTACAATCATATTCCGTCCAGGGATCCCGCCGTCTGTTCCTCAGAATTACTACCGTCCACCGGTCGGGGTTTGCTTCGCCAGTGCGCCAGCAGGCGATGTCTCCCACGATGTTGACACCCCAAGCGATGACGGGTGGCTTGAGTTGGCGCGTCTCGGTCGGAGTGTTGGCGGCCGGCCAGTCTGCGAGGGCGTTGGCGGTCTCTTGTCCCATGCCGCTTGTTCCGTCCAGAACCGGCGTGTTGGGCAGGAGTACCTCGAAGGACTCACTAATGCCACCCGAGCCGTACTCCACCATGAATTCGATGTAGTCGGAGGGAAAAGTGGTCCCCCATGAGTCTGCCATCGCCAGCCAGTCCACCTGCTCGTCCTGACCACGATTTGAGGGCATGACTCGGCGGAGCGCTGCGAGGGCGGGATGCCCGCTCCCCGGATCAGGGGCATCAGTACTCATGGCGTGCCTCCAGTTGGGATGGGGTTGGTCGTTCCTGTTTCGTTGAAGAGCCCCAGATTACGCCAGTCTTTGAACCTAGGACTGTAAATCATGTTCGGTACGATGGCGCCGTTTATCTGTATTCCGGGCCTACCGTCCTGATGCCATCCGGAAGCTGTGATGATGAACGCCGTGGGTACCGTGCGGTTCCCGGCGTATTGGGCTTCAACGGTGTATCGCACGATTTGCCCCTCATCGACCGCCGCGCGGACCTTCGACTCGTAGCTGCGCATGTGGTCCTGCATGTGTCCTGGACCCTTGACTTGCGCGTTGGCTTGGCGAGAGCAGGTCGCGAGGTTGGCGAGTTCGGTTCCGGACCCACCAAGGTTGTCCCCGATCAGGTGGCAGGCGTTGATGCTCGTCTTGGGGGTCAGGCCCAACCATCGGGCAGTGAGTTGCGCCCACTTGTAGCCCGGCGGCTTGATCTCCTTCGGGACTCCCGATCCGCCTTCGACGACCACCTGGTCCAGGCAGCCTTCCTTCCGTATGGCCCGGTTGCCGTTTGCGCTATCCACCACACCGGGGTCAATCCAGCCTTTCCCTCCCCGTCGGCAGTCCTGCGGTTCGTCGTCCTCCGTTCCCGGCCCAGGGCGAACGTCCAGGGGAGCCGGCGCCTGCTGGGGAGCGACGATGGCAATGGCGAGTGCGTTGAGGATCGCCTGGGAGGTGAAGGTCGCGGTGATCGTTTGGGTGGCGGACAGGGTGGCTGTCGATCCTGCTGCCCAGACTGGCGCTACGGGCGGCAGGTTCGGAGCGGGAATCGGGTTGCGGCCGTTGTATTTGTTGACGTCAACCGGCGGCTTCGGAGGCTTCGTTGGCTTGGTGGGACGTACCAATGTCTTGGTGGGACGTACCAAGGTCTTGGTGCCACTGCGGCCCCCGCCACGACTGGTGCTGCCGCCTCCTCCCGAGGAGCGGCGCGCTGGCGGCGTGTATCCCCCTGCACGCTGATTGGTTTGGAAGGAGATGAGCCTCCCGGACGGTGGCGTGGGTTCGACCCAGCCGGGGCAATATCTCTGGTGAAAGCGCATATCGCCGCAGCGGTTACCGCTGCCGATGCTGTTACTGCCCGCGTTGAAAACCTCTCCGAAGACGCAGAACGGGCTCGCGGTTAGCTTGCCGAACAAGTTGAGCTTCGACCGCCCGGGCTTGAAGCAGTCCTGGACGAGGTGGCCGGTCGGATCGATTCCGTTGAGCGGGCTTGCGTTGGCGTAGGTGTAGCGGTTGGCCTGGACGGATGGGTTCGGTTGGAGTTGCCAGGTATCGCGGCTGGTGAAGCTGCCGGTGCCCGGCTGATACCAGCGGGAGGCCATGTTGACCTCGCCGGTGTTGCTGTCCGTCCAGCCCGACTGGTAGCCCAGGGCCGGGTTGCTGCCCGTCGACGCGGTCACGTTGCCGAAGGCGTCGTACGCACGGGACGAGGCGACGGTGGTGCCGTCGGCCGAGAGGCTGGCGACGACGTCGGTGTGGCCGTCGGTGACGGACAGACGGCCCGAGCCGGGGGTCTCGGTGGTGGCGCTGGCGAGCAGCGTGCCGCCGGGGCTGCGGCTGTAGGTGGAGGTGGCGTCCTTGACGAGGTTGTTGGAGCCTCCGTCGTACTGGAAGGCGTTGGAGCCGTTGGTCAGGACCCGGTCGAGTGAGTCGTAGGTGAAGGTGCTGGCTCCATTGTCGACTGTGCGTTCGAAGGCGTCGGTGGTGATGGTCCGCGTGGTGCCGCTGTCGGTGACGGACTTGATGGAGCCGCGGGCGGAGTAGTCGAAGGTCTGGGTGCCCCAGGTCTGGACGCGGTTGCGGGCGTCGTAGGTGGCGGTGAGTTCTCCCTTCTTGGTGAGGTTGCCGGCCTTGTCCCACTCTGAGGCGGTGGTGGTGCCCCCGCTGGTCTCCGAGGTCATGCGGCCGGCGAGGTCGTAGGCGTAGGTTTCCGCGCCCGCTCCGGCCGTGCCGGTGGTGGTCTTCTTCACGAGGCGGTTGTCGAGGTCGTACTCGTAGGACGAGCCCTGGACCCCGGCACCGGTTCCGGTGTTCTTGACGCTGTCGTCCGCGACGCGGCCCAGCGCGTCGTATGTGTAGCTGCGCTTGGCGCCGGTCGTCCATGTGCCGCCGGCCGCTGGGCGGGCGTACTCCGCGACGGTCGGTCGCCCGGCCGCGTCGTAGTCGCTGCGTACTTGGGTGCCGGTGAGCGGGTCGGTGGTGGTGTCGAGGCGGCCGGCCTGGTCGTAGGTGAAGGCCGTTGCGCCAGCCGCGTCCGTGCGGGCGGTCATCTGGCCGTCCGCATCATATGTGTAGGCGGAGTTACCTGAGGGACCCTCGGCTTTCAGGAGCTGGCCGCGGTCGTTGTAGGTGTAGGTGTTGCCCGCTAGGACTCCGTCACCGCCCACGCCGGTCAGGCGGCCGGCGAGGTCGTACGACAGGGTGCGTGGCCGGGTGGTCACTGCGGTGCCGGAACCGGTTTCGCCGGTGAGGCGGCCCAGTGCGTCGTACGTCTTCTGACGCTTGACGTTGCCGGGCAGCAGTTCGGTGGTGAGCTGGCCGGCCGCGTCGTAGACGTTGGTGAACGTGCGGTTGGTCAGGGCCGGGTGGAGCGTGGTGCTGGGCTCGGTGGTCGATTCTTGTAGGCCCCAGCTGTTGTAGGTGTAGTGGGTGGCCTTTCCGCGGCCGTCGGTCAGGCGGGTGCGGTTGCCCGCAGAGTCGTAGCCGAAGGTCGTGGTGATGGAGTCGGTGCTGGTGACCGGTTCGACTTGCTGGGTCAGGCGGCCGAGGGCGTCGTAGGTGTAGGTGCGCCGGGCGCCGGTGGCGGAGACAGATGCTGTGACGTTTCCGTCGTTGTCGTACTCCGAGGACACCGTGCGCAGGACCGTTGTCCCGGTCCCGTAGTCGGAAATCGATACCGGATTGCCCATGACGTCGTACGCGGTGGCCGTCTTGCGGCCGGTGGCGTCCTTCGACTCGGTCTGCCGGCCGAGACCGTCATAGGTGGACCAGCTGGTGCCGCCGAGAGGGTCGGTGACGGTCAGGGCTTCGCCGGCGGTGTTGTATGTGGCCGCGGTGCGGCGGCCACTGGGGGTGGTGGACTCGGTCTGGTTGTCCGCGTCGTCCCAGGTGTACCGGGAGACGAGGTTTTGGAGGGTGGGCTTGCGCTCGACTGTTGTGGCGGTGAGCTTGCGGCCCAGTTCGTCGTATGTGGACTCGGTGCGTGCTCCTGTCGGGTCGGTCGCGGAGAGGGGCAGACCGGTCGGGGTCCAGGTGTAGGTGGAGACGCCGCCGCCGGACAGGGCCGTAGAAGTGCCGTTGAAGGTCGGGGCACCCGGGGCCTTGAGACCCTGCGCGCCGACCGGGGCCGGGTCCGTCGAGCGGACCAAGTTGCCCATCTGGTCGTACTGGAAGTAGCGGGCACGGCCCAGCGGATCGGTGGTGGAGACCGTATTGCCGAGCGTGTCGTACGTCGTGCGCGTTACGGCCGTGATCGGCGTGGTGGCGCCCGGCGGCGTGTAGTCGGGAAGCGTGACTGCGGTGGGGCGGCCCAGCTTGTCGGTCTCCATGCGGGATATCAGGCCGCGTGTGTCACGGGCGTCGGTGGCCTCGCCGAAGGTGTTGTAGCCGGTGAGGGTCTTGGGGGTGACGGCCGCGGCCGCACCGCCGTTCTCCTCCGCCTGTACCTGTGGCGCCGTGGTCTCGACCAGGCGGCCGAGCGCGTCGTAGCGGCTGGTTGAGGTGTTGCCCCGCGGGGTGACCTGAGTCAGCGGGAGGCCCCGCTGGTCGAAGGTGCCCGAGGTGGTCCGTGTGCCGGTGCCGTCGGTGACGGTCGCTTTCTTCGGGTTGCCCACCGCGTCGTACTCGGTTGTCGAGGTGAGCTTCTTGCCGGAGCCGTCGATCGACTGTGTCTGCTCGGTGAGGCGGTCCTCGGCGTCGTAGGCGGCGGTCGTGACGCGGTTGAGGCCGTTCGGGTCGAACACCGAGCGGGTGACCCGGCCGGTGACGTCAACCGTGTTGACTGTGGTGCGGTTGCCGCTCGCTGTCTGCGTGGCGAGGTTGCCGGCAGCGTCGTAGGAGTTCGACTCCAGGACGATGTCCTTCTTCGAACCGTTCGCCTGGGTGACCTGCTTTGCCGTGGTCGTGGCCGTGAGGCCGTCGTCGTAGTAGGTGAAGGCGGTGGTGGCGCCCATCGCGTCCGTCGTCGAGGCCCGCCGGCCCGCCGGGTCGTAAGCGTGGGAGACCAGGATCAGGTCGCGGGGCTGGCCGGACGGGTCGCCTGTCCAGTCCTTCAGGACCGACTCGGCCAGCTGCCCGCGTTTGGTGAAGGCGTGCGTGACGACGTTGCCCGCGGGATCCGTTTCGCGGATCACCCGGCCCAGCGCGTCGTGGCCGAAGGTCGATTCGTTGCCGCCCGCGTCTGTCAGGCTGTCGTTCAGGCCGAGGGCGTTGTAGCGGTAGGTGGTGGTGCGGGTGGCGTCGCCGCCGGTGGTGTCCTCCGTGGACTCGGTGAGCAGTTGCCCGTCCGCGTCGTAGGTCCGGGAGATCTTCGCGGTGTGGGTGACACCGGTGATCTCGTTCTTGACGCCGGGGCCGGTCTCCGAGGAGATCCGGGACATGGCGTTGTAGGCGTACGTGGTCGTGACTCCGTCGGGGGTGGCGTCGGAGATCTGCGTCTCGGTCAGCTTCCGGCCGATGCCGTCGTAGGTGTACGCGGTCACGAGGCCGGCGGGCGTGGTCGACTTTGCCAGGTCGCCGCTCGCGAAGTACGCGTACGAGACTTTGATGCCGCCGGTGGTCTTAGTCGTGGCGATCAGGCCGGGCGGAGTCGTGCCGCCGCCGATGGCGGGTTCGGTACCTGCGGTGTAGGTGGTCGACGTCGTGCGGCCGTCGGCAAGGGTGACCGTGTCGGTCAGCCCGAGGGCGGTGTAGGACGTCGTCGTACGGTAGCGGTTGTCGGTTGTGCCGGTGGAGCGTGCGTCGCGGACCGCCGTGGGCTTTCCGTTACGCGGGTCCAGCGGGTCGGACGCGTTGTGGTGGTACTCGGCGAACGAGGTCCAGCACGAGTTCGCATCCCGGCAGGTCGTCGTCGAGACGGTGTTGCCGCGCTCGTCGTGACCCGTCGTGATCGCATGCCCGTTGGGGTCTGTGACTGTGTGCAGGAAGCCACCGGTGTCGTAGGCGAAGGTGGTAACGCCGCCGTCCGCGTCCGTCGAGGCGACGCGGCGCTGGCCGCGGACCGCATCGAAGGTGCTGCTGGTCTTCGCTCCCGCAGGGTCGGTGACCGTCACCGTTGAGGATAGCGAGGAGACGTAGGCACGGGTTCGGGCGTCGTAGTGGTTGGCAACCTGCTGACCGGTGAGGGTACGCGGGTAGATGGCCACTTCGTCGATCTGGCCGGTGAAGTAGTTGACGTCGCTGCCGGGTGAGGCCGGCCAGGAGTGGGTGTGTCCTGCCCCGATGTAGGTGTATTTGTTGGCCTGGTGGTCGACCGGGACGTTGGTGGCTTGGGCAACCTGGGTGCCGTCCAGGTACAGGGTCTGGGTTCCGCCCTGTGCCGTGATCACGGCGTGGTGCCACTCGTTGTCCGTCACCGTGTTCGGGGAGACGTTGGTGGCGCCTACACCCTGGGTGAAGTACTGGCCGTGGAGCTTGCCGTCCGTGCCGACGTACAGCACGGGCGTGTAGGTGGCGTGGTCGGGGATGCGGAGTTCCTGGTCGCTGAGGAGCACACCGGGCTTGGTGGTCTTGAACCAGAGTTCCGCCGACAGGTCGGTGTTGGGTATTCGCGCGCCGGGGAGTTCGGCGTAGCCGTCGCCTGCGAACTGCGCTGCGGGTCGGTCGCCGGTGCCGAACGCGCCGGGGTTACCGAGGGTCGCCTTGGTGTAGGTGCCGTTGCCGCCGGTGACGGCGACTTTGTTCAAGACACCGGTGCCGCTGGTCTCGTCGAGCTGCCAGTAGCTGGAGGGCGCGTCGGCCATGATGATGCCCTGATACTGGGCGCCAGTACCGGTGACCAGTCGGGTGCGCGCCTTGTAGTGATCTGCGACGGTCTGGGCGTTCAGCTCCTTGGTGTAGAAGGCGGCCTCGTCGAGCTGGCCGTTGAAGTAGCGGGTGCCACTGGGCTGACCGTCCCAGGCCTCGTAGGCGTAGCCGCTGCCGAGGTAGGCGTATGCCAGGGTTTCGGGAGCGACTGCGCCGGTGCGGGTCCCGACCTTCACGCCGTCGAGGTACAGCGACTGGCCCGCGGTCCCGCCGGTGATCACGACGTGGTGCCACTTGTTGTCGGTGACGCTGTTGCCGCCCATGACGGGCCAGTCGCGAGTGCCGTCCCACAGATGGCCGCGGAGCTTGCCCTCGCCATCGATCAGCAGGCTGGGGTTGAACGCGTTGGGGTGGCCGTCTTCGACCCGGCCGCTCTGAAGACCGAGGAGGACGCCGCTGGGCTTGTCGGTACGGAACCACAGCTCCACTGACAGGGACGTGGCGCCGGCCAGGGACTCTGCCGGTACGGAGATCGCGCCCTTGGACCCGTCGAGGGTCACCGCGCCGTCGTCTCCGTCGAGAAACGCGCCGACGCCGCCGAGGGCGACGCCGTCGCGGTAGGAACCGTTGCCACCGGTCGATATTTCGTCCAGGGCCGCTGCCCCGCTGCTGTCGCCCAGGCGCCAGTAGTTGACCGGGGCCGCGGCGCGGACGCCATCGGCGTAGGCCTGGGAGCCGGACGCGTAGCGGGGCGTGGCGATCTGCCAGATGCCTCCGTTCTCGTCGGTGACCTTGGTGGCGCGCTCGGTGTCGCCGTCGTATTCGGCGTTGCCGCCGGCCCGGCCCGAGGGCAGGGTCACCTTGGAAAGCTTGGAGGCTCCGGTGCGAGCTTCGTAGTGCGCGCGGACCGAGCCGGCGTCGAGTGCGCGGTGGTATACCGCGACCTCGTCCAGGAGGCCCTTGTAGTGGCGGGTGCCGGGCGTGCCGGTGCCGTCCCAGGTGTGGTCGGTGAAGCCGCCGCCGAGGTAGGTGAAGGTCTTGACGGAGTGGTTGACGGGGCCGGTGAGGGTACCGACGGGCTGGCCGTCGAGGTAGAGGGTCTGGCCGGTTCCGGTGCTGGTGATCGCGGCGTGGTGCCACGTGTTGTCGGTGACGGTGGTCGTCGAGGTCATCGGGGTCAGACCCCCGTCTGCCTTCTCGAAGGCACCGCGCAGCTTGCCCGTCGAGTCGATGGCCAGGACCGGGTTGTAGACCTTGGGGGATGTCGGTCCCAGCGGGTCGTCCTGGAAGCCGACGAGAACGCCGTTCGGCTTGTCCGTCTTGAACCACAGTTCCACCGACAGCACGGTGGAGGAGGCCAGGGTCGACTCCGGGAGCTCCACGTAGGAGTTCGTGCCGTTGAAGGATGCGGCCTTGTTGCCGGTGCCCGTCAGGGCCCCGGCTTCGCCGAGGGTGACGTCGCGGAAATGCCCGGCGTTCATGCCGGTACGGGAGGCCGCCTCGCTCTGTGCGGCCTCACCCTCCGTCTCGCCGAGGCGCCAGTAGGCGACGGGGCCGGCGTCCTGGACCATGCTGCGGTACTGGGAGCCGCCCGTGTACTCGTACACCGTGCAGGCGGTCGTCGACGTCGGCGGGCAGATCTTGGTCAGCTGGTCGCCGGTGTAGGTGTAGGACCAGGTGAGGGCGGGAGCGCCCGGGCCGACCGCGTCGGTGGACACGGACTCTACGTGTGCGCCGCTCCAGCTGAAGGTCAGCGCCCGCTTGGACAGTGCGTCGGTTGCCTTGGTGAGCTTGCCGCCCGTGTAGGTGAGCTGCTGCTCGCGTCCGTGGCCATCCTTGACGCTGGTCAGCAGGCCGGTCGCATCGAAGGTGTGCAGCGCGCTGGACGCGTCGCGCAGTGTCCAGCCCCCGCCGGAGAGCGAGGTCAGCACGCCCATCGAGCCGGACGGGGCGCTATAGGTGTTGTCGCTGTTCTTGCCGAAGCGGATCTGGGCGCCGTTTGCCAGTGTGATCAGGACGCTGCCGTCGGGTTCGGCGGCGGCCCGCATGTCCCAGCGGGTGGCCCAGCCGGCGCCGAAGGCGTTGCTCTTGCGCGGGTCCTGCGAGTTGTACGTCCGGGTGACCGCGAGCTCGGGGCCGACGGTGGGGACAGCGGCGTCCGTGGCGGCGGTGGCGTAGTTGCCGGACCGTTCGTCGAAGCGGCGGCCCGGAGCCGCGCCGCCCAGGTGGGAGGTGATGACGGGCTGGGGGACCTGAGTGGTCAGGAGTGAGGGATCGGTCCGGGCGGACTGGTCCTTGCCGTCGTTGGCGTACGCGTACCAGGCGTAGGTCTTCGCCCAGCTCAGCCAGCCGTCCGGCACGGTCCAGCTCTGCGAGGACGCGTATGTGTTGGCCCGGCAGTTCTTCCGGGTGTCCTGGCCCTCGACCTCACACACCTCGAACTGGTAGGTGAGGGGGCTGGGCGACTTGTCCATGTCGGTGGCCGAGACCCACAGGGTCGGGGTCAGCGTGTCGGCGAGGGTTCCGTTCGGCGGTGCCGCGCCCGTGAGGTTGGGCGGGGTGTTGACCGCGTCGAAGGTGATGGCTACGCCGGGGACGCCGTCGGCCGCGAAACTGGAGACGCCGAACTCGTCCATCGTCCACACCAGCGTGTAGCGTCCGGGCGCGAGCGGGGCAATCTTGGCATCGACGGTGGCGGAACCGCCGGGCGCGACGTCGTAGGGCATCGGCGTCCACCGGATCTTACTCCAGTAGTCACCGCCCACAAGGTTGCCGTTCGCGTCGTACAGGTCGTAGCGCAGCTTGTAGTTGCTGGTTGTGCCCCAGGTCTCCCTACCGCGGTTGGTGACCGTGACCTTGAAGGTGCCTTCGGTCGTCGCCGTCATCGGCTGCACCCACTGGCCCAGCTCGTAGGTGGCGCCGTACTTGGACCATGTGACGTCGAGGCTCGGGGCCCCGTTCGGGTAGTTGTCAGAGCCGAACTGCTTCCATGCGTGGGAGTCCGTCGTGGAGGCCCGGAGCGCCAAGCCGTAGTTCGGCTTGCGCCCGTGGGTCCAGTCGTCGACGAGCTGGCGTCCGCCCTCACCCAGGTCGATTCCCTCCCAGGCGGGTCCGCCGCACGGGTACGTGCTTCCGTCCTGGCTCCATCCGTGAGTGAAGCTCTTCGAGCCCAGGGCGTCACCGGTGGCGGGACCCGGCCACGAGGAGGTCGTGTTTTCCGACCAGTTCGAGGTGATGGGATGCACCGTCACCGGACGCGCGGTACATGAGTAGGACCAGGTGTTGAAGAGGTTGAGCTTGGCGCCCAGCACCCACGCGTTGTTCAGTGAGCCGTTGACGCCGTCGAACCGCAGGAAGGAGGCGGATCGGTTCCCGCCACCGTTGGACGTGCCCACCTTGAGCACCGTGTCCGAGGAGAAGTTCTGGTTGTACGGGGCCTGCACGTAGGTGCCGGACGAGGCGCCGACACGTGTGGCGGAAGGGTCGACCTTGACGGGGAAGACTCGCTCGGGTGCCGAAAGCCACTTCTTGTCGAGGGCGACGACCAGCACCTGGCGGGGCCCCTCCTGCACGATGTCGTAGGTGACTCCGGAGGAGATCACACCCTCGTTGGAGTTCGGCGCCTTATTGGAGTCCTCCATCCAGCCGGCCGGCATCCAGCCCTGCTGGCGGCCCGCACCGTCGACGAAGGCGATGCCGCCGTTTCCGTCGAGCTTTGCCGTCAGCCCTTCCAGAGCCAGCGGGAACCTCCACTGGGTGGGTGCGCCGGCGCTCTTGAGGATCAGCGTCTCCTTGACGGAGGCGCTGCCCGCTATCAGCTCCACGTCCGCGGCGGGACGGACCTCCGGGTAGGTGATGACGCTGCCGTTCACCTTGCCCTGCGTGTGCGCGGCGCCCTCGATCCCCCAGCCGATGGCGGCGGATTCGCTCACCCCGAGACGGACCAGCGTCTGCGCGTCGGCGTACTCGGCGAACCGCAGCTGCTTTTCGGTGGAGCGCGGCTCCCAGCCAGCGCCGGAACCGTTCATACTGCGCATCCCAACTTGAGACGCGTGGGCCAAGCCGGTGTCGATGCCCTTCCATGTACCGTCAGAGGAACGGAAGTTCACGGGCTCGTCGTAGTAGCGTGTGGTGAAGGTGCTGTCCGGGTTGGCGAAGGTGCGGGCGCGCTCGGTGCGCTCGCCCGGTACTTCGGTGCTGGACTTCGGGTCGAAGCCCTTTGGCGGCGCTACCGCGGGCGCCGGGACTTTCCCGAACGGAATCGTTGACGGGGGTTTGGGCGTGCCTCCCAGCTTCAGCGGTGCGGCGCCGCCGTCCGGCGGGAGTTCGCCCGGCGCCTTCAGCGCGCCGCTGCGACCGCCTCCCGCCTCCGCATCGGTGGCGTCGCCCGAGGCGCTGTGGCCTCGCCCGCGCGCCGATCCCCAACCCTGCTCGGGTTTCTCACCGGCTCCGAAGCCGGTCTTCGCGGTGACCCATCGGTTCACCGCGAGTGCTGCCTGTTCTGTACCTGCCAGAACGGCCAAGATGAATGCCACTAGGAACACTAGTGGTCGCGCTGTGCGCACGGATATCCCCCACATAGATGATCAGTGGGGCTGTCATATCCACTCACACAGCAAACACACAACATCAGTCCGAAGTCGGCACTTGCCGATAGTCACCAACCCGATGTATGAACTGGGGCATGTTATGACTAACCGTCAGGTAAGCTCCTCCCGCAAGCATGACCACATGGGATTCCTCACTCTTTGCCTCAGCGGCACAACCAGTTTGAGGCATGACGTAGCGTAACTTCGGTACTGAACCCTCGATGGTGTCCAGGGCCACCACCGCGTCACCTCGCAGTACCGGCCCGGTTGCCGGAGCGGCGCGAGTCCCTGCGGCAGTTCGCCAACGGGAGCAACGCCGAGGGTCAGCGGGTGCAGCGAGCGTAGGCCGGGCCGCCCTGTGGGCACGGCCTCGGCCAGCCCTGTCCCGACCAACACGGTGGACTTCACACCGAGGAAAGTGTCGGCGCACTCCTCTACGTTCACTTGTACACCGACAGAAAGTCGCCCTTCCCGCGGAGGACGACGGCCCCACTGCGCGGGGTCGGGATGGCCGGTGGCCTCGCGCCCCCTCCGGCGTGCTCGCGGATCAGGAGAGCTCGTAGACCGCCATCCGGCCGTTGTCGAAGACCTGCTTCGCGAGGTCGCGGAGGAGAGGCGATTCGGCGCCCGATGGACGGTGCACCACCACGTAACGGACTTGGTACTGGTCGTGGAGGCGGCGCAGTATCTCGGTCGTGGGTCGGTAGACGGCGTCCTCGTTGAGCTTGAACAGTTCCTGGTCCCAGAAGGGACCACCGTAGGCTGCCGCGCCTCCGGCACGAGCCATCATCCGGGGGGCATACGCCCAGCCCTCGACCAGTACCGACCGCTCCGAGTAGGCGCTGAGCCACTGGGAGCGGACGTTGTTGCAGCCGGGTTCGCCGGCGTAGTCCTCGAACTGCCAGCAGTGGCTGTTGGTGGCCAGGACGTCGGAGGGGTCGCTGTGCGCGCGGATCCAGCGTGCGGCCTGCACCTGGGTGCCGGGCATCACCCACGAGTAGGTCCACAGGGATTCCCGGGCCTGGAGGGCGTCGTGGAAGAGACCGGGGGTGCTCGCGGTGAGGGCAGCGGTCAGCAGCACGATGCCGCCGCGGCCGCGGAGTGTCGGCCGTACTCGGCCGAAGGCCCACCACAGGAGGCCGCACACGAGGGCGATCAGGGCCAGTACGGCGGCAGCGGCGAGGGCCGGGAGCAGCCGGGAGTAGGACTTGTCTGCGACATGGTCTCCGACGGAACGCAGGACGAACCTGGCCCAGTCGTCGGAGTAGCGGTAGATCGCGAAGGTGAGCAGCGCGGTGAATGCGAGGGCGCCGATGGCCAGTGCTGTCTTGGCTCGGTTGGGCAGTGCGGCGCGCTCGAACGACTCGCAGTATCCCCAGGCGGAGAGGATGACTCCGAAGGGGAGGGCGGCGATCGTGAAGTAACTGGAGTTGTAGCCGTTGACGGCCAGGTAGGCGGCGGGTCCTGCGATCGCGGCGCCGAGCAGGAACCATTGGAGCGGTTCCAGCTTGAATCGGCGGTGCCAGAGCAGCGGGAACGCGCCGAGCAGTTTCAGCTGGTGGTTCAGTACGAAGGCGACGAGGGTGGCTGCGACCACGAGGGCCTGGAGGGCTGCCGGTCGTGGCTGTCCCCACTGGGCCCAGTACTGCTGGACGTTGCCGAACGGGATGATCTGGAGACCGTAGCTCTCGAAGTTGAAGATGACCGCTGTGGCGAAGAGCTGGGCGCCGGCGATGATCGCTCCCAGGCCGACCACGGTCCACGGGATGCGTCGGGTGCTGATGAGCATCATCAGGCCTGCGAGGGCGAGTCCGGCGAGGGTGACGGGCAGAGTGCTCGCCTTGGCCGCGCTGGAGGCGACGGCGAAGAGAGCGACCAGGATGAAGACCCCACGGCCGAAGGGCGGCGCGGGTTCGGCGCTCGGGGTGCCGGTCTTGTCCTGGCGGCTCCTTCGCAGTGCCTCGCCGACGACGCCGAGGAGTGCGATCAGCAGCGGCTGGCTGTAGGTCAGGGAGAGGCTCGCCCAGTAGACGAGGCGGACGGCGGGCGCGCCGAAGGTCCAGCTGTCGACGCCGTTGGGGTAGTTCGCGGTGAACTCGCCGGCTGCGAAGACCAGCAGTGCGGCGAGCGGGCCGGCCCAGGCCCGGCCGGTGAGCCGCTGGGCCACTACGGCGGTGATCACCATGGCGAGTGCGGCCAGTGCCGGAACCATGAGCCTGGACTGGATCACGGCCAGGTCCAGGTGCCCGACCATGTCGGTCATGGCCATGTGGGCGAAGGTGAACCAGTGGTAGTGCAGCGGTTCACCGGCGGCCTGCGGAAGGGTCAGCGGGACGTGGTGTTTCGCGTTGGCGGCGAGCGACAG
Organism: Streptomyces sp. NPDC048255; assembly: GCF_040652415.1. Taxonomy (NCBI): domain Bacteria; kingdom Bacillati; phylum Actinomycetota; class Actinomycetes; order Kitasatosporales; family Streptomycetaceae; genus Streptomyces; species Streptomyces sp. NPDC048255. Next base: position 34,474 of record NZ_JBEZMA010000038.1, on the reverse strand, counting down.
CATGTAGGGCATGTCGCCGAAGATCCGGCTGGTCTCCTCGTTCGCCAGTACCGGGTACCGGGACAGGAAGACCTGGTGGAAGTAGGCACTGCTGAGCATGACGGTCCCGGCGACAGACCAGGACCAGCCCAGGGAGGGGCTGCGGTAGCCGCGCGGCCGCCAGTGGCGGCGCAGCCGCGGCACCGCCGCGAAGGGGATCACCACGGCGAGGGGCCAGGCGATGGCGATCGGCTGAGCGCCGGCGCCGACGAAGACCGCCCAGGCGGCCAGTTCCAGGACGAGGCCGGTGACAGCGCCGAACGCGAGATCTTCGACCAGGGTGTGCGGTCGGCGGCGAAGCGCCCGGAACACCAGCGTGCCGGGGAGCAGGACGCCCCAGAGCACATAGAAGGTGTATCGGGCGACGTCGCTGACGGTGGTGTCAGCGGCCAGCAGCAGGGAGACCAGGAGCAGGTACGCGGCGATCGCGGGCAGGAATCCCCGGAAGGGATGCGACGGGGCCGGCCCGCCCTCGCCCGACGGGGCGGGCCTTTCGGGCCGACGCCCCTGGGAGACCGCCTGGTCGGTCGCGTCGCTGTCAGTTGTAGCCATACGTCCTGTGTCTTCCCTACCGGCCGTACGTCGTCCTCCCCGAGGCGGGGAGGGCGGGGTCAGGCTGCGTACTCGGAGGTCTGGTCGCTGCGCGCGGGAGTGCTCTCTTCGGCGGAGTCGTAGCCGACGAAGTAGGCCGGTCGTGCCTGGACGGCTGAGTAGATCCGTCCTATGTACTCGCCGAGGAGGCCTACGCAGATGAGCTGGACTCCGCCGATGAAGAGCATGGCCATGAACAGGGAGGACCAGCCGGGCACGGGCGACCCGAACGCGTACTGGAGGGTGGTGTAGATCGTCAGGGCGAAGCAGACCAGGAAGCTCATCAGGCCGAGCCAGGTGGCGAGCCGCAGCGGGCTGGCGGAGAAGTTGGTGATGCTGTCGAGGGCCAGGCGGACCATTTTGGACAGTGGGTAGTGGGTGCTTCCGGCGACCCGCTCCTCGCGGACGTAGACGACTTCGCCACTGCTGAAGCCGAGCCAGGGTACGAGCAGCCGGTAGACGGGCTGGTGCTCGGGCAGGGACTTCAGGGCGTCGACGGCGGCCCGGCTGAGGAGGCGGAAGTCGCCTGCCTGGTTGGGCATGTTCTTGCCGACGAGCTTGCGCATCAGCCAGTAGTAGGCCCCGGCCGTACGCCGCTTGAAGAAGGTGTCGGTGCCGCGGTCGCCGCGCACGCCGTAGACGATGTCCAGGTCCTTCTCGCGAGCGAGCGCGAACATCTCCGCGATCTTCTCCGGCGGGTCCTGAAGGTCTGCGTCGATGCTGACCACGTAGTCGCCGTGAGCCCGGTGGATGCCTGCGGTCAGAGCGGCCTGATGGCCAGAATTACGAGCAAAGCGGACAATGCGAAATTCGGACCACTCCTGGCGGACCTTCTGCATGATTACCGGGGTGGCATCGGTGCTGCCGTCGTCGATACCGACAACCTCGTAGCTGACACCCATCCCGTCCAGGATCGGACGCAGGCGGGCGACCGTCAGCGGCAGCGCCTCCTGCTCGTTGTAGATCGGGATCACGACCGACAACACGGGAACCGGCGGGGTGATTTCGTCGCGTGCCGGGGTTACTGCACTGTGCATGCTGTCCGCTTGTCTCAATCTGCGAGGGCGAAAGATCGTCGGCGACGCGCCGGCGATCTTGACCGGCCGAGCGCGGCCGATCGGAACGTGCCGCCGGGACGAAAGGAGACGCACCGGCTCCAGGCGCCCCTCGGCGCGCAGGCCAGAAGCAAGTAACCCGGTCGAGCGGCAACAATATCATTTGAAGACAATCACTATTTGGCACGCTTCGGGGCTTCTGGTGGTTCCAGAAGGCGTGCGCCATGGATCACTGCCCCACCTCGTCGGCGGCCGCACGGGGTGCCGGCGTGCCCGAGAGGAGCCGCGCCTCCAACGGGGCGGAAGCCCATTCTGCGATCGAGCACCCACGGGACCTGGAGCGGAAGGTCTGCAGCCTCATGCTCGGACGCCACACTGGCAGCACTGCACCACGAGGCCGATCCCGACCGTCCCTACTGCACGCAGCTGTGGCCGATCGTGCGCCGCCGGACCTCGCCTTTGGACGTACACGTGACATTGGCGTGCACGCCCCCGCTGCCCAGCCGGGGTTTCCCCGTCTCCCCCGCCCAAGCTCAGCTGGCGTCCGCTGTCCCGATACACCTCTGGGCCCGGCCCAGCATGATCAGGGGCATGCTCCGTCAGACCCGCACCAGTTCCTCCGCGGCCGGGGCCTCTGACTCCGGATGCACCTCTTGCGCCCCCTCCTTGCGGCGGATGAAGGCTCGGTGCAGGAGCACGAGAGAGAAGACCACGTTGACCGCTGCCACGGAGTACGCCCAGTTCTGGGTCGCGTCCAACTTCCAGAACGAAAAGCCGGCGAGGCGCGGTACGAGCACGAGACCCATCCAGACCGAACAGGCCGCAGCACCCGCCCGCGATACCGAGGCCAGCAGGACCGGCAGCACGATGAAGAGATAGTGGTCGAAGGAGGGCTTGCTTGCGATCAATGGGGCAAGCATGAGCATGGTGCCGCTCTCGACGAGACGCAGCGCCTGATCGCCCCCCTGGTTCCAGCGGCGCCATGCTCCGACCAGCAGCGCCAGTGCGAGCGCCGCACCGAGTGCTGCCGCCGCGCCCTCGGGTACGCCGAGCCGAGGCAGCAGAGTTCCCAGGGAAGCATCGTAGGGGCGGGCGAAATCGTCCTGGCCCTGGAAGAGGAAGGGGAGCGTCTTGGTGAAGAAGAGGGTGGGCTGCGCCATGAGGGCGGCGGCGCCCACGGCGAAGGCGAGCGGTACCGCCGCGGCGGCCAGGAAGGCTTTCGGTCGGCGGGCGATCAGGAACAGCAGCGCGAACGGGACCAGCATGGGCTTGGTGGCAATGGCAAGTCCGACCACCACGCCGGCCCAGACCCACCGCGACCGGTGGGCCAGCAGCAGCGCCAGCGGCAGCGCAAGGGCGGAGTAGGAGGTCCAGTTCCCGAGTAGCACCAGGTTCCGGAATGGGCCGAGGAAGCACATCAGCACGACACCGAGCACGGCCAGCCTGCTCAGCGCCGACACACGGAACAGCCGCAGCGCGAAGAACCAGCCGCCCATGACCATGGCCGCTGTCATGGCCGGCACGAGCCAGGGCAGCAGGCGCACGGGTATGTAGATCTGCGGCAGGGCAATCAGGACGGAGCTGGGAAAGTAGAGGAAACGTTTGTCCGCGTAGGGCGAGCCGCCGTCGGCGAACGTATGTGCGGCACGCAGGACGAAGTTGTTGTCCAGCATGTTGCCCTCACCGTGTCGGGCGTTGTAGACGGTGATACACAACAAGGCGATCGCCGCACCTAGCGCGGGAAGCGATGCCCGTCGGTGCAACCACGTTCTATGCTCCGACGCACCCGTCGTCCGCGTTCCCATGCTTACCCTTAAAAAATTTTGATGAGTGGGATGTCATGGTAAGTGAAGAGATCGTGACGGAATTGCCATCTCCTCGTGCCGGCAGTCGCTCCGTCGGCCCGGGTCCTGGCCGGCCTGGCCTCACAGGCCTCTCCCCTCTTCACTGGCGACCGCTGCCTGCCGGCCGGCGGCCAGCGCCCCTGCGCGTGCAAGAGCCGCCGGTACACCGTGCCGTGGAGCTGCTTGCCCGAGAGTGCCGTGAGGGGTCGCCCCGGGCCGGCATCATCCTTCAGAGGTTGCGGTTGCCCTCCCGCGTCAGAGAAGGGAGCCGACTGCCACCGGTGCCCGCGGCCGGAACCTGGCTCCAGGTCTGCGGCGTGAGCATGCAGCCGCACACCTGATTGGGTACCTCGGTCTGGACGCCGACAGCGGGGTGTACTCTGCGGTCCGCCGCCAGCACCAAAGTGTCCTGGCTCACGGCGGCGGCATGATCGACGGCTACGGGCATCGCCTCGCGAGAGGCAAGGGTAGGGGTGCCTGGACCAGGGGGCGAGGCCCGGTCCTCGATGCATTCCGCCAGCCCCGCCCCTTAAAAAACGTGGCCGCCACCTTCTCCGACCCCGGTACCACCACCGGCCGGGGAGAGGTGGCATGGGTCGCCCGCATCCGGACAGGCATACTTCTACGGAGGGTGAGTCGCCGGTCCGCTTGCCACCCGCCCGTTACCTCTAGCAGGAAGCGTCCATGACGAAGCTGTCCGTAGTTGTGCCTCGCTACCACGAACTTGCCGCTGTTGACAGGTTCGGCAGGAAGGTCCCCAAGGGCTTGGACACGGCTGAGCATCGCCCGGACTCCTTGGCAGGGAAGGCTCGCGTCGTAGGCGCTAGCGCCGGGGTCTCCCCGGGCGTCGTCATGGGAGCCGGTTCGGACCGGACCGCCGGATGAGCCGCAGGGACCAGCTCGGCCAGGTCTTCCGCTTCGCCCTGGTGGGCGGGGTGAACACCGCCACCTTCTTCGGCATCTACCTGCTCCTGCACCCGTGGATGCCGTACTTCGCCGCCTACTCCCTCGCCTTCGTCCTGGCCATGGTCGGCTCGTTCTTCATGAACACCTACTTCACCTACCGGACCCGGCCGACATGGAAGAAGTTCTTCCTCTTCCCGCTGACGAACGTCACCAACTACGTCATCCAGTCCGCCGGCCTCTACGCCCTGGTCACCTGGGCCGGGATGGACACCCGCATCGCCCCGCTCGTCGCGGCGGTCGTGGCCATCCCGTTCACCTTCCTGCTCTCGCGCAAGATCCTCCTCCCAGGTGCTGCGGAGATCGCCTCCCCGAATACGGCTCGTGGCTCGTCCGCTGCTGACCTCGAACCGGGCGTCGCGAGCCAGTCGTAGCCGTCCTGCGACGGTCAGCGGCCTCCACTGTTCTGGGTGTTCTCGGCCTACCAGCCGGCACTCTTGGCCGCAGAAGTCGGGTGTTCATACCTCGGCTGCAGACGTGCCATTGCCGGCCTTGGTAATCACGAGGCGCCTTCTGAGCACGACCTGCGAACATCATCACCTGCCCGCCGCTGTCTGACACGAAGCCCGCCCAGCAAGTACCGGTCTGTCGCAGCAGCCCAATCGGCTCTGGTTCCTGTTGCGGCGCCCTGGACGCGGGCTGGCCAGGCGATGGAAGACGGAAGGCTTGGTGCGGGAGCCAAGGCTGGGACCCTAAGCAACCCCTTCGACGGTGACCCTATCCGCCGACCAGTGAACTGAGCGCGCGTGAGCTGGTGTGGAGCGCTGCGGTGCAACGGGAGGCCGTCATCCCGAGCGTCTACGGCGCGACGGCCACGCGGACCTCGTTGCGGATGATCGCCGTCTTCGCGGCCAAGGCCTCAAGGTCGAAATCGGCCGACGGCTTCTCGAAGTACACGGTATGGGACACGTGCACTACGGCCGATCCGTCAGCCCAGGCGCAGTCGGGTTCCCAGACGGTGCCGAACTGATCGGCCCTTCGGACGACCCTGCAGGAGACGGGCTCCGAGGAGCCCTGGGGGATGATCGCGCGAGGGCCGGTGATCACGGTGGAGCGCCTGTCAGGGACGCTGGTCCGGCGGTCAAGAATCTTCAGGAACTCGTCGCGGGCCGTAACCGGGTTGAGCACGGTTCCGTACACCCCGGTCACCGCGAGTACGGGCCCCGTGTCCGAGGTGCTGCCAGTCGGCTGGTAGGCGGCGAAGGCGGAGACACCGTGCTCGATCTGGCCTGAGAGCATCACCGGGATGTTCTGATCAGGCGCCGAATGGTCGGACTCCTTGTAAGTGCCCTTGAGTACCTCCTTGGGCATCTCCAGGCGGTAGGGGCCTGCAGGAACCGGGGCCTGCCCTGGCCCGTTCATCGGAGAGCTCACGCTTCCTCCGCTGCCGCCGCAGCCAGCCATTGCCGCCGTGACCATGGCCGCTGCCGCCAACTTGAGATACCGCTTCACGTGTCTCCCCCACCCGTCGGTCCAACATGATCACTTTGCCATGAGGTGACACACAACACCCCGGGCCTACAGGCAAGGTCGGCGCCCATGCCGATCCCGGGTGCCGTCGGCGGCGGCGTTCAGTGTCCCGGGCCACCGCCGCAGCCCGTCCCGCTGATGTGTCCGTGACGCGGGCGTGCGGGGAAGAGGGCACGGGTGTCGACCAAAGGCCTACCTGCGCAGACGCGGTATCAAGGCTGTCATCCCGGAAAAGCGGGACCAGGCCGCCAACCGCAAGAAGAAGGGCGCGCGAGGCGGCCGGCCCTTCAGCCACGACGCCGACCTCTACAAGGAACGGAACACGGTCGAACGCCTGATCAACAAGCTGAAGGCCTGGCGAGACATCGCCACCCGCTACGACAAGACACCCGAAAGCTACCTCGCCGGCCTCCACCTGCGTGCCGCAATGATCTGGATCGACGACCTGATCAAGACCACCGAATGATCACGACATCACACAGGCCCTAGGTTCTGTCTCCTTGAACAGCACCTGTTCCGGCCGAGTTGATCTATCCTGCCACGCGCAATCACGCGAACAGGGGGCGGGATGAAGCGGTCGGTAGGGAGACGCAAGTACCAGTACGGGCGGAGCGTGTGGACCACGCTCACCGGCTGGGGCATGGTGCTCAGCGCCGCCGGGGCAATCGGGTGCGTGCTGTGGGGCGTCGGACCGTATCCGCCGCTGTACGCCGAGACAGCGATGGCCGCACTGTCCTTGCTCTTCGCCGCCGCCTGGATCGTCTCTTCGCTCCGGGCCCCTCGGCGGAAGTCGTACTGGCCGCGGCGTGGCCCCGCGAGTACCAGGCCCTTCCGCTACACCTCGGTCGCCGACGGCGAGTACGGCGGCCACACACTGGTGTGGTTCGTCGCCTTGCTGGTGCCGCTGGCCACCCTGGCCTGCTTCGCCATGGGGCTCATGGTCTCTCCGGAGTACGGACGGGAGACCGCTCGGCTGGACGCAGCCGGATGGGGGGAGCATCCGGCGACCGTGGTCCGGCTCGCCGGGGATCCGGTCCGCGGGCAGGACGACCCCGACGGGCCGGTGTACTACCAGACCGATCTCGTCCTGCGGATCCCCTACGACAACGGGCCCCGCGAGGTGACCAAGCGCGCGATGACCACCCAGCACGCTCCGAAGGCGGGCACAACGATCCAGCTGTACTACGCGCCGGGCGACCCTCGCCCAGATTCGCCGGTGCTGACCGACGGCCGTCGCCAACGGCCGGGCCTGGCCAACCTCAATTTCAACCTCATCCTCGGACTCCTCCTGATCGTTCCGCCGACGGCGCTCCTGAAGGGCGCCCTCGACTGGGACATGACGCCCCGGGTACGGCGGTTCAGACCCGTCGTCCACCTCCCAGCTCTCGGGATCCTCGTCCTCGGACTGCTCCTGCTGCTGCCGACGGCCCTGGGATGGGAATCGGCCGGTCCGGCCGCCTTCCTGTCCTGCGTCACTCCGGGAGCCGCCCTCGCCTGGGTCTGGCGTACTGCCTGAAGATCCTGTGGAGGAGGCCGAACGAGGACATGTGCGCGGGAGGATGAGGGCAGTCCACGCCTCGTCCGAGCCCTGAGTTAGGGCTTCCCTGGCGAGCGCACGTCCTCAGTCTTCCAAAGGCGCGTCCAGATCAAGATGGCTGCGAGGTGGAGTGCGCCCTCGTTTCTACGGCAAGGACGGCGACCTGGCCGGTGCGGACAAGGAGTCCCAGGAGGTGTCCATGCTCGCCCTGCACCTGCTCCAGTCCGCTCTCGTGCACGTCAACACGCTGCTAATGCAGCAGGTCCTCGCCGATCCGAAGTGGGCCGACATGCTCACCGACGCCGACCGGCGGGCGCTCTCCCCGATGTTCTGGACCCATGTGAATCCGTACGGCCGGTTTGAGCTGGACATGAACAGTCGTCTCGATCTGGACCTGTCCATCCGGGCGACGGTGCCCGGCCCGCGCACTCGCGTGGAGGCATCCCAACCCACGGCGTGATCACTGCGGCTCCGGGCGGGACATCATCGGAGCCACGGTGAAGACGGCGTCGCCCAGATCTGGCTTTTAGGACCATCGGAGCAGCCGGAGGCTGGCTTTCGTGATTGGGGGGCACGACATCTGGCTCGGGGCGTCAGTCCAGTGTCTGGATCAGTTCGCTGCGCGTTGAGGTGTGCACCACTCGGCCGTGTGCTCCATTGACGACGGGCAGGTACGGCGGAACATGCCCGCACTCGACATCGGCAATGATCGGAACGTTCAAGGAGCCAAGTGCGTCGAGAACGGCTTGGTGCTGTGTGAGTGAGTTGGCGTCAGGTGCCGATGTCCGGCCGACGAGGATCGCGTTCGCCGTGTCGAAGAAGCCGGCCAACCGCATCCCGTGCAGGTTTCTGCAGATGGTGAAGGCCTCGTCGCCAGCCGCTTCGACATAGACGAGGAGCCCTTCCGGGGACTCGGCGCGTGCGAAGGCTGAAACGTCGAGGTAAGGCGTTCCCGTGAGGTTGCAAAGGGTCTCGATACAGCCCCCGATCAGGCGTCCTTCGACCTCCACGTCTCCGTCGGCGTCCAGCCTGGTCCACCTGCCGGGCGTGTCGAGCATGTATTCGCGTACCTCAGGTTGGGCGCGGTAGTCGTCCCAGCCCGTGGCTCGGTAGCGGTTGGGCGGGGTCTGGGTAAATCGGTGCGCCTGCGGAGCAGCGGCAATGTCGAGCCATGACAAGAGTCCCTCGGGGACCCGGTAGGGCGTGTCCATCAGGTTGTTGCCGTGCACGGTCGCTGTTCCTGTGAGGAGGGTGAGCGGCGTGATGATGGTCGACATGTCGGAGAACCCGACTAGCCAGGTCGGCTCGGCGTCACGCAGCCGGTCCCAGTCGAGCAGGGGTAGCAGGTCGATCGCCGTCTCCCCACCCCAGGGCGGCGCCACCGCTCTGATGTCGGGATCCGTCAGCATAGACATCAATTCGCTGGCGCGGTCGGCCGCAGGGGCACTGACATGGCCGGCACCGTCCATGCAGTGGCCGACAACTACCTCGTATCCCCGGGCCTCCACGTCGCCAATGGCCACGTCGAGGCGCGCACGCAGCTCTTTCGTGACTCCGCTCGAAGGAGAAGTGATGCCGACGCGGTCACCGGGACGCAGGGGGGATGGATATCGAACAGACATGCGCTGGATTCTGACACGACGCTGCTGCCGCACCTACTGAGCTTTTCGGGTTGGCGTCGGGTAGTGACGGTTCATGATCCCTGCGGTATGCCGTTGGGATCATGAACCGTCGACGCCAACCCGAGAACCTCAGTAACCCGACCGTGCACGCCCGTCCAGTGAGGCCTCCGGGGGCCTCACTGCTTGGCACCGAGGCGCTGCCGAGCTGGTCGTCACGGCCATCTCCGCCGCCTGTCACCGCTCAGGATCTCACCGCCTGGCGTCACCTGGCCGCCTGGCCCGCACGTACCAGCGCAACCCCTCTTTGGAGGCCGAGCGATTCGGGCGCGCCCCCCACCGCATCGCAGCAGGCGGCGACGACCGGAAGGGCGGCACTGGCACCGAAGTCGCCCCTGCAGTTCTTTCCCAGCGGCCCCCACTCCTGTGTGTGACGCCTTCGCAAGATCACTGTCACGTGCGGCTGTGACACGATTCCTACCGGCGTACGTAGTCACGCCCCGGGCCGTCCCCCGTGGCGGCCGGGGGGACGAGCGCAGCCACACCACCCATCGAAACGAAGAGGAACGTCACCGCATGGCGCACCATCCGCAGTCGTCCCCTGCCGAGGACTCCGGCCTCATACCTCTACCGAAGGACAGCAGACGCCTGCGGGACCATGGCCGCCGGATCCTCGTCGCCACTGCCGCTGCCGCCCTTCTCCTCGCCGGCGCGACCGCCTGCAGCGGCGATCCTGCCGCGAGTCCGGCCGCCAAGAGCAGCAGCGCCGTACCGAAGGAGCCGTTCGTCCCGGCCCAGCTCGCCCAGGCATGGAAGACGCCGCCTGCCGAGGGCGACCCGCTGCGCACAGCGTTCATGGCCACCTGGCGCACGAACTCCGCCTACTACGTAGGCCGAGGGATCGGCGTGGAGATCCTGGACCCTGCGACCGGCAAGCAGCTGGGTACCGTCGTCCCGCCCGAACCGGATATGCACCCCTGCGGGATGACCGAGGGTCTGACCGCCGACGGCCTGGGGGCCATCGCGTGGATCAAGGGGGACCCGCTCCACTACAAGGCCAGCTGCGACCGCGTCTCGCTCGTCGACACCCGCAGCGGCAGCAAGATCGTATGGACCAAGCAGATCAACGGCGCACCGCTGAATGGCAAGCCGCTCACCAACGACACCACCCGGCTCGCCTTCCTCACCGGTGATGTCCTTGCCGTCATGACCCCGAACACGGTCGTCGGCCTGCGCCCCGACGGCACCGAAGCGTGGACTTGGGCCAATATCGGCGTCCGCTCCGACACGTACTTCCTCAACGATGACATGACCGCCCACGGTGACCGGCTCATGGTCATGGTCGGTACGGAGGGCGGCCCCGAGACGTGGATGTACTGGGTGGCCACCATCGATGCCTCAGGCCAGCAGGTCGGCGCGCCCGTCCGCATGCCCGTTCCCCCCGGGGGCCATGTCAGTCTGGTCGGGGCTGCCCCCATGACCGCGATCGTCACCCCCAGAGCCTTCGAAGAAGCCATATCCCCGGAACTCGTGACCTTCACCCGGGACGGCACCGTGGCCCGCCGTGTTCCGCTCCCCTCCAGCGCGGGCAAGGTCCAGCTCCGCACAAGCCCGCGCCTCGGCCGCGCCACGCGCTTCGACATCGCCTTCAGCGGACCCACGGCCTACCTCATCGCGGGCGACCCCTACAGCAGCAAGACCCCCACCCAGATCATCGCCCTCAACCTTGAGACCGGCGCCACCACCTGGACCCAGCCGTTCGAGCCCCTCATCACCCCCCGGTTCCTCGGAGCCGACCAGGACGCCGTCTATGTCCTGGGAGGAAAGGGCCCCCAGGACATGTCCGTATACGCCTACGCGGCAAAGGACGGCACCCGGACCCAGATCAGCACCGTGAAGAAACCCGACGTCGATCTGTTCCTGTCCGACCAGATCATCGACTACCACGCGGGCAACCTCACTCTCACCGAGCCCGGGCGGACAGGGTTCGGAACCATCATGTTCCGGCCCCCCACCCCCTGACAGACAGTCGGTCGGCGGGCCCCAGCTTGCCGATTCCCGCCCGCTGGCCAAGGACTGGCTGCCCGGAGTCGAAGCCGCTGCACCTGGAGCCGAGACGGGGTCGGCGGAACCTGGAGCCGATACGCCCCCGGTGACCACACGCGGTGAGTTGTCGCTCCACTCCCGCTGGCATACCTCGTCACTCGGGAAAAGTGAAGCCCAGTTCGCGCAGGCGGGGCAGGCAGGCTTCGAGGCATTGCTCCACCGACGCAGCATCGGTACGCACGAGGATGTCGTCACGCAACGGGGCGCCACTGGCCACGAACGTCCAGGGCCTCCGCCTCTCCGCCATCCGCTCAGCATCTGCTTTGAACAGCACGGTTATGCCCTGTTCGGCCAGCGCCTCCTCCCACAACGGACGACCCGACGACGGCCATGAAGGAACGATCAGTACCACCCCAGGAGACGGGGAACCCCGGCGCAGCCTGAACGACACGCGAAGGGCTATTCCGACACCAGACGGAACAAACCAGGGCGGACCGATCACCTCGCCGAGCAGCGATCACCGCTGACGGATCGAGGTCGACCTTCGACACTGCTGGCCTGAATACGACCATCTGACATCAATCTTCAGTACCAGGTAACTGATACTAGGGACGATCAGTGTTTGTTCTTTCACTCTGTCGATTCAGGAGCCCGGACCTCGTGGAACCCCTTTACACGCTTGCAATCGGTCCTGAGTGGCTGTCCCCTGACTATCTGATTTCGAACTTCGGACTGATCGGCATCCTGGTCATCGTCTTCGCGGAATCAGGCCTCTTCGCCTTCCTTCCCGGAGACTCGCTGCTGTTCACGGCAGGTCTGCTGGTCGCAGACGGCCAGTACATCAAGCAGCCGCTGTGGCTGGTCTGCACGCTGATCGTGGCCGCCGCGATCATCGGCGACCAGGTCGGCTACATGATCGGCAAGTTCTTCGGACCGAAGATCTTCAACCGCCCGAAGTCCAAGCTCTTCAAGCGGGAGAACCTCGACAAGGCCCACGAGTTCATGGACCGGCACGGTCCGAAGGCCATCGTGCTCGCCCGTTTCGTGCCGATCATCCGCACCTTCGCCCCGATGGTCGCCGGCGCCGGCTCGATGAAGTACCGCACCTTCCTGACCTACAACATCATTGGTGGCATCGGCTGGGGCGCGGGCGTAACACTCGCCGGATACTGGCTCGGCCAGATCGACTTCATCAAGGAGCACGTCGAATCCATTCTTGTATGCATCGTGCTGATCTCGGTCGTCCCAGTGGTCTTCGAGGTGCTCAAGGCCCGTAAGGAGGCCAAGCAGGCCGCCGCCGAGTCCGAGGCTGGGGGACCTCAGGATTCATCGACCCCGCGGGGAAGGCACGCGAGGCGTTGAATGTGCTTGGCTGAGTTTGAAGCCTTCACGAGGGCGGGCGGGCCGGCACATTGCCCGGCCCGCCCGCCCTTCGTCTGGCTGCTTCGCTCAGATGCACAGTCCTGCTGTCAGGTGGCTGGCGCACACTCGATGACCGAAGCTCCCGACGGGATCCGTTGAGCCTGTACCACCTTCAGTCCCGTGGTTTCGGCGAGAGCGGCGTACTCGCTCAGCGCCCTTTCGCGGCCGCCGAATGTGGTCATCATCCGCATATCCATCCCGGTGATGCGTCGACCGGTCTGAGAATCGTCGAGGACGTGTTCGACGATCACGACTCGACCATTGCGGGCAACTGCGTCAGCGCATCGGCGCAGGATCCTTGCGGCTGCGGTGTCGGACCAGTCATGAAGGATGAAAGAGAGGAGGTAGAGGTCGGCATCCGGCGGAAGAGGCTCGAAGAAGCTGCCTGCCGCTGTGGAGCACTGGCTCGCGACGTCCTCCTCCACGAAATGGCGTCCAGCCGCCGCTGCAGTGGCAGGGAGGTCAACGAGAACTCCCCGCAGGTGCGGGTTCCCCTTGACGATCCGAGCCAATTGGCTGCCTGTGCCTCCGCCGACGTCCACAACGGTCGAGACTGAGGTCCAGGCCAGGGCCTCGGCAATCTCATCGGCTGCCCTCCCCCGCTCAGAGGCCATCAGGGTGTCGAAGGAATCACCCAGTTCGGGGGTCTCACTGAGGTCGTCCCAGAACGGCCTCCCGAATACGCCCTCGTACGCCGGCTGGCCTGTGCGCACCGTCTCCAGGAGACCGAAGAACGCAAGGTCCGATCTTCCGAGGGCGCCGGTCGTGTCGGGCCAGGGGCGCAGGCCGGCGGGGTGGTCGGACCGGAGGGTCTCTCCCCGGTCCGTCAGCTCGAATCCGCCCGAGGGACGTTCCGTCAGGATGCCCGCAGTGGCGAGATGACGCATGAGACGCAGCAGCGATCCTGGATCGACGCCGCTGTCAGACGCAAGCCTGTCCGGGTGGCACTCCCCCTGGGCGATGAGATCAGGGATCTTGAGAGTCGCTGCGACGCGGATGGCCATGGGGGTGGAAAGGCTGGAAAGTGCCATCACTTCCGCGACATGGAGCTCGCTCGATGAGCGGTTTCTTGGAGCTTCTGCCGGATCTACGGCCTGTTCCCCCTCTTTTTCCAATTCCGTTCACCGCTTCACTTGTATGGGAAGTGACTTGGGGCCGAAGATGCCCAGCTCGTAAAATTCCATCTCCTCGACGCTTCCGACCTGAATATCGGAGAACTCTTCGAGGAGCATGGGTATCGCGATCTCTGCTTCCAGCCGTATAGGCCGGACCCTGGTCACCAACACCCAGTACGCGGCGTTCACCGACGCGACCGGCTTCACCACCCACGCCGAGGAACGCGGCTTCGGCCTCGTCTACGGGGAGCGGTTCTGGGAGGAGACCGAAGGCGCGTCCTGGCGGTACCCCGCCGGCCCGGTCGGACCGTGCTGGCGCGACCTGCCCGACCACCCCGCGGTCCACCTGTGCGCGGGCGACGCCGACGCCTACGCCGCCTGGGCCCTGTACTCCCGAAGCTGCCGCGAAGTGACAAGTAGCCCTCTGTAACCGGGGCGCATCGCGCCTCGCCCGTTTAGGCGAACCTGACCGGCGCCAGCTGCAGCCGAGCCAGGTGCTGATCCTGAGGCACTGATGAAACTGACTGATCAGCACTGCCGCCAGGGACGCTTGAAGTCAGTGCATCATTCACCTGGGGTTTTGCCGTAATAGGGCCCGATGGTCCTGCCCAACTTCCGCTGGATCTTCCGGAGTGCCCGGATGGTCGACTCGTCGCTGAGGCCCGTGGTGGTGGACCATTCGACCCCGGACCCCATGAGGTCGCTGACGAAGACGATCTCGGTCGCCAGTAGGACACGCGCCCAGTCGGTCTGTGTGAGCGGCACGTCGCAGGCGAGCGCGTTCCGTAGCCTGTTGCACTGGTCGAGTAGGTCGCGCCGGTCGGTGAACCCAATGCCCACGGCGAGGTGATCACTGCAGCGTGCTGGTCCGCCCCATTCAGCGAGTGCCCGCTGAATGAGTCTGATCTCGTCGTCGGCGAGGAGATCGCTCCCCGCCGCTTCGCCTCCGACTATCAACCGGTTTCTCCCCCGGATCGTGTTGCGCTGCGCGAGCGCCTCATCTGCCTCGACCCGCCTCTGAGTCGTCTCATCGTCAGGCATGCGGCCTGTCCTGTGTGCTGGCGGCAGATGCCTGGACCTGCGACAGGGCAATGCGACGGTGCACAAGATCGACATCGATGATCTTCACCTCCAGGACGTCGCCTACCTCGATAACGTCCTCGGGCGATTCATCGAGCTCGCTGGTGTGTACGAGCCCTTCGAAGCCGTCGTCTCGGTTTTCGATGCGGACGAAGACGCCGATCGGCACGATCTTGGTGACCGGTCCGGTGACCACCTGCCCGGTCCGCTGCACCACCTGTGGCCACGGGTCTTCCTGCACTGCTCGGAGCGACAGCGGTACCCGTTCCCGGACCATGTCGACGTCGAGGACTTCGGCTGTGATCTCCTGGCCGACGCTGACGACGTCGGAGAGGTGGTCGATCCGGCGCCAGGACAGCTGTGGAATGTTGATCATTTGCGGTGAAGCCGCCGATGTCCACGCTGGAAGAACAAGCGCGTCCAGGACCTGGAAGATCTCGTCGTGGCACGCCTGGCCCAAGCGACTGGCCGGGCGGCATGGGAGGAGTCCTCGCGCTCGACGGGGTTCTCGCTCGCATCGGCGACACGGCCGACGAGCGCCTGGCGTTCCAGGCATCCTTCCCGATCTACAACTGAGGCCCTGGGGCTGCTCGGTGGCTTCAACTGAGAAACCGCCGCGGGCCCGGACAGTGCCGGGTCAGACGTCGACTCGGTGAAGGATCTGCGTGAACACGTCGGACTCGATCAGGCCCGTGAGTACCTGGGTCATGTTGCTGATGCCGGGATCGCGGACGATGAGACCGTCCGAGCACCAGAAGTAGCGGCCACCCAGGGCTTCCCCGCTTTCGGCCCATCTCGCCATGATGACCTCGACTTGTTCGAGGGTGGTGATGGTCGCGCTCCAGCGGGATCCGTCGTTGAGGTCCACGAAGACGTCGACGTTGTCCACCGACTCTAGATCCTCGCCTGCGTTCGGCAGGAAGGCGGCTTCGAAGTGCTCCGTGCGAACCCGGTACCAGGGCCCGTCCCAGCGGCCCGGCTGCGTTCTGTGGCTCATTGGGCGAGTGTTCCTGGCTGAACCGTCCAGCTCAAGCGGGTTCTTCTGGCCTCCCCCCAGCCGGGCTGTAGTTCACCGGCCAGGGCCGTACGGCGGGATGGTCCAGCGCAGTACCGCTGCGCCTGCGCGGGCTTCGAGGCTGGCGGGGTAGACCTGTCCGTGGGCCCGCTCTCCACGGTGGCGCATGGAGTGGTCCCCAGGGTCCCAACTGAGACCGAGCACTGAACATCCTTCGAGTTCGATGGTGCCCGCGAGCAGTGGGTGGCTCCATCCGGCCCGGTTGAATCGGTGGAAGTCGGTGTGGGCGTCGACCGCGACCATCAGGCCGTTGCCGGCCCTTCGCGGGTCCAGGTCTGGAGCCGTTCGGCGACCGCTCCGGCCTCGACCAGGGGGAGGTCGAGCCATCCGCGCGGGCCGTGTCCGCTGGGGTGCTGAGGGATGCGGTCACCTCCGAACTGCGCATGGACGGCGTCTGCGTACTTGCCCCAGTAGGTGTCGTCCGCCAGGCCATCAGTGGACGGGCCGCCCCAGGTTGAGTGGGGCGGCCCGTCTTGTTGGTTGTGTGGTCAGTCGAGGTCGGTCGCTTAGACGGCGCCGCGCGGCGGCTTGAGGCTGCTGAACGTCGCTCCGGCAACCAGGACCGCGACGCCCGCCAGGAGGGCGGGCATGCTGGTTGAGGGGTGCAGGACGACAGCCCACGGCTGCGCTCCGCGGCCGCCGCTCTTCCATCCTCCGACGGCGAGGACCAGGGGTATGGCGGTGAGGACCGGGGCTGCGATCCGGGCGCCGGTGAGGGGGCTGAGGATGAGCGCCAGGCCGAGGTAGAAGGCGGTGTTCCGGCCGATCGCCAGGGCCACGGCATCGGCGCCCCCGAAGTGTCCGAGGACGGCCATGCTCAGGGCGAGGGTCGCGCAGGCGGCGGCGAGGGAGGTATCGAAGCGGTGGACGGCCCGCACGGCGACTGTTTCAGTGGCGTCCCGGGCGCGACCGGTGAAGGCGAGCCATGTCACGGCGGGGATGACGGTGATCAGCGCGGCGAGAAGGAAGTGTCCGGCCCCGCCGACCATCGCCGGTACGGGGATGCGGCTCTGTCCGAATGCCAGGCCTGCGCCGGCCGTCACAGCGGTGACGGCGGCGAGGGTGGGGACGTTACGGGATGCGGCCCACCAGTTCACCGGCCTGCTCCTTCAGGGTTCAGGGTCGGCTTCTGGTCGCAGCCGGTGAGCGCGGCCCGGTTCGTTTCGTACCAGGCGTGCTGACGGTCGGAGGGCAGCGTGAGGACCTGCTGAGCGAGTTTCGCGTCGTCGGGGGAGACGCGGCCCTGGACCGGCTCCGGGGGGACTTGGGTGGCTATGGCGGTGAGCCATGCGGTGAGCGGCCCCCGGGCGGGGAACGCCGGGTACTTGTGGCTGGTTCGGGCGCATTCGGGGATGGGGGGCAGGAGGGTGTTGGTGAGGTTGGCGGCGATGCCCTGCTCGCGAACCTGGCCCTTGCCTCCGAAGCCGGCCTGTCCGGGCTTGAGGTCACGGTTTTGGGTGAGGGAGGAGAGCACGGGCAGCCCGGCGTCTTTCAGGCGGCCGCTGTAGGTGCGGGTGGTCGCCACGATCCGGGTACGTCCTGGAGTCTCGGGCCACAGGCACACCTCCGGGACGCCGGCGGTGTCGCAGACCAGAGCGTCGGGCTTCCGGTCGGCGACCGGGTCATAGCCCATGTCCACGACCAGGAACACCGAGGCCGCGGACGCGGCGACTAGGGCGGCCAGAGGCTTCCAGCGGTCTGCCCGGGCGATCGCGAGGAGGCACGCGGTGATGATCCCACCGGTGAACAGGAGCGGCGCCCACACGGCCACAGGGTCGATGACCGATCCGACCGAGCAGCAGCTGTCGTAGGCGCCGGCGACCAGGTGGCGGGGCCACGGGGTGTCCCAGGAGCCGGGGAACGCGGTCAGGCAGAACCCGGCGACCATCGCCAACGGTGCGGCCGCAAGGTGCGGAAGACGGCCGCCCAGGAGGTATCCGGCCAGCGTGGCAGCCGCCATCAGCAGCGCGTACACCACGAACATGCCCAGGTGGGAGAAGGGCGGAAGCGTTCCCGCGGCCGAGACCGCGACACCGACCGCGATGAGCATCCCGACCACGCCCATCGCCCACACCGGGACCAGCAGCGGCAGCGCGATGGCGAGCCGGCTGCGGGAAGGAGTCTGCCCGAAGACGTTGCCCCGGCGCAGGCGTGCGCTTTCCCACGCTCCGCTCGCCGCGCACGCTGCCGCGGCGAACGGGATCGTGTAGGAGGCGTTGCCGAGGACGGACGGCCCGTAACCGGGGACGGTGCCCATGGTGATCGGCTCCGACAGGAGCAGCAGGACGTAGCCGGCGAGGAAGACGAGCATGACTCCGGCGGAGGAGGACCGCAGGAGAGTGGCGATACGCATCGGTCAGATCTCCCGTCCGACGAGCATCACGTAGGCGGCTTCGGCCTGCTCGCGTCCGCGTGTGGCGGCCGGTGCCAGGGCGTGGAAGTCGGCGGGGCTGCCCTGGAAGCAGATCTTGCCGTGGGCGAGGACGGCCACGTGCGTATACAGGTCGGCGAGGTCTTCGGTCTGGTGCGTGGAGACGATCACCTGCACGCTGCCGGCGAGGTCGTCAACGAGCTCCCGGAACACCACGCGCTGCGTGGGGTCGAGGCCGGCGGTCGGCTCATCCATCAAGATCAGATCACTGCGGTGGGTCAGTGCCCCCGCGATTCCCATGCGGCGGAGCTGCCCGCCGGACACCTGGTGGCTTTTACGCTCCGCGAGGCGGGTGAGGTCGACGCGGCGCAGCGCGTCCTCGGACGCTTTCCACGCCAAGTCTTTCGGCATGCCCTTGAGCCATCCCGCGTAGGCGACCTGTTCGCGTACGGTCAGCCCGGGCATGGGGGTGATCTGCTGGGGGATCCACGCCACACGTTTGCGGTAGGCGGCCAGATGGCGGCCCTTTGCGGTGCCTCCCTCGAAGGTGACCGACCCTGAGGAGGGGGCCAGGTGGGAGGCGGCGATGGCCATCAGTGTGGACTTGCCGGCTCCGTTCGGGCCGAGGAGGACCGTTGCCCGCGCATCAATCCGGAGACTGAATTCATTGAAAACGGGTGCCTTCCGCCCGTACCGGAACGAAACGTGATCAAAAACCAGAGGCATGGAGGAACGCACAATCCGCCACCCCACCGCCAGCGGGATGGCTTTGGTCGTGGGAGCGTGGACGGGAGAGGGTCCCGGTGCTGAATCCACCGGGACCCTCGCACTAATTGTTCAACAACCGTATTACCAGGCGACCTTCACGTATTTGACGGTGAGGAACGTGCCGCTGTACACGTCCGTCAGCGCGAAGTAGTAGTTACCCGCGTCGTTCGGGTCGCCGTAGTCCACCCACCCGCAGTAGTTCGACCGGGTCCCCTTGGAGCGGTCCGGAGCGGAAGAGATGTCCTTCCACAGCCGCAGCCCGGCGGAGTTGAACCCGCTACCGCCGTCCGAGATGCCGTCCTGGAAGTAGATGCCCGTGTAGTCCCAGGTGTCGTTGTTGTCCCACCAGCGGCGCGACTCATTACCCACCCGCCACCCGGTGATGGACGACTCGAACTGACCCTCTGCCGTCACCCCGGCGTGCGCCGGAATCACCGACACCGCACCCAGCAGAGCGGCACCGGCCATAGCCCCGGCCTACGACTTCAAACCGATCTTCACTCGATCCCTCTTCTGTGTATCGGGCACCGCCCCCACCGGGCGGCACCCTCGCGGGTCGGAAATCCGACCCCTCATCCGGCCTGCGACTACCAGGCGGCCTTGACGTAGTCGATGTTGATGTAGTCGCCGTTACCGACGTCCGTCAGCGCGAAGTAGTAGTTGCCCGCGTCGTTCGGATCGCCGTAGTCAACCCACCCGCAGTAGTTGTTCCGGGTGCCCTTACTGCGGTCCGGGGCGCTGGAGATGTCCTTCCACAGGCGCAGCGAGGCGTAGTCGTAGCCCCGGTGGTCGTCGTCCGACTTGCATCCCTGGAAGTAGATGCCGGTGTAGTCCCAGGTGTCGTTGTTGTCCCACCAGCGGCGGGACTCCGTCGGAGCCGTCCACCACGAGATGTGGGACTCGAACTGGCCTTCCGCGGTGACGCCCGCGTTCGCCGGCGTGATGCCGCCGATCCCGAGGAGCGCGACACCTGCCATCAGACCGGCCGCTTTCTTACGCCGGGTACTCATCGGTTTCCCCTTCCCCTGCTCGTTGGCCCTGAGTGAGGGCATGACGGAGGGAGGAGACGTTGTGTGAGGCCTCCCCCCGAGGCGAATCGAACGCTAGCCGCGGAACACCTCATTCTGCGAAGGGTGTTCGAATATGACTCAAATGCACGCCCGGCCCTGCCCCCGCACAGGACAGGCAACATCCATAGACCACCGCTCTATCCACCCCACCCAACGCCGCAGCTTTGACCGAGACCCATCGCCTCACACGGGGGTGTCATGAATCAGGTGGACACCCGCTCTGCAGGGCACCTGATGGACGCGAAGACGGGTCACCTGATCGAGGACACTGACGGCGAGCCGCTTGCGGTGCCGGACCGGAGCGTTGACGGTGCCGATGTACGAGAGACGCGCGAGCCCGGTGTCCGGGCAGATGTCCCGCAGGTTGACGACCTCGCCGGGGCCGGGCTTGCAGTGGGTGACGAACACCGGGCCTCGCGTACGCCCCTTGAGCAGTCGGGGCAACAGCCGGGCAGGACCGGCGTGCCAGCGGCCGTCAGCCGGGGCCCTCGTCATGGCCTCCGGGACTGGTAGGCCCGCAGGTTGAAGCGTCGCTTCAGTGGGATGACAGGCTGCCCACTCGCCTCAGGCAGATGGTGGCACGATGACCTCGTGGATATTCCTGGCCCTTCAGCGCGTCGTCGCATGCTGATCGAGGCGGTGGTCGTGGTCGCGGCAACGGCTTCGGCTCAGGAGGCTTGGCTGGAGAAGTACGACGTGCCGCCGGACGAAATCGTCTTGGGTTTCGATGATGCCTTCCGCCTCGCTGGGCAACTGGTCGAGGAGGGGAAGCTCCATCATGGTGTGCTGCCTCTGCTGCGGATGATCGATGAAGTCTTCAGCGAGATGAACCAGGACACAGACACGGGTCGGTGGACAAGGGAGGCGTTGTCCACCGACGTGGGATGGGGCCGTGCCCGGCAGCTGGCGCGAGGAGTCCTCACTGCAGAAGGTGAAGAGACCTCACCGCTGCCAAGCATTTCCGTCATTCGATGAGTCCCCAGCCCAGCTGGCGGTCCAGGCTGCGGCCTCACACGCGATAGCAGCGAGCCAGTGGCGTAGGCCGACCGGGGACGTGCATCGTGTGAGTGCCCTTATCGCATTGGTCAGAGCGCCTTGGTCTGTAGCCGCGCTGTCGCTGCGCTCACTGCGAGGTCAGTCGGTGGTGCCGAGGGCGGTGTCGCGCTTGGCGTACCAGCGCAGGGAGTCGCGGATTCCGTCTTCGAGGGATAGCTCGGCCTTCCAGCCGAGGAGGTCCTGGGCGAGGTCGACGCGGGCGTAGGCGCCGGCGGAGTCGCCGGGGCGCCGTTCGGTCTCCGTGGTGGCGAGCGGGGTGCCGGTGACGTTCTCGAAGGCGGTGACGAGTTCACGGACCGTGGTGCCGCGGCCTGTACCGAGGTTGATGACCCGGTACGGCCCGTCCTGGGTGACGGCGGCGAAGTTCTGCACGGCCCTGATGTGGGCCGCGGCGAGGTCCCAGACGTGGACGTAGTCGCGGATGCCGGATCCGTCCCGGGTGAGGTAGTCGGTGCCGGTCAGCGGGAACACCGCTCCCGCGTGGTGAACGTCGATCATCTTGCCGAGGGCGTGGGTGGGGGTGCGGATCTGGAGTCCGGTGCGCAGCTGGGTGTCGGCGCCGATGGGGTTGAAGTAGCGCAGGGAGATGACGTTGAGGGTTCCTGCCTCGGCGACGTCTCGCAGGATCGTCTCGAAGAGGGCTTTGGTGCGGGCATAGGGGCTGAGCGTTTCGAGGGGAGAGTTCTCGTCTACGGAGAAGTCTTCGGGGTCGGCCTGGTAGATGGAGGCCGAGCTGCTGAAGAGGAGGTTGCGGCAGTTGTTGCGGGTGAGGTGTTCGAGGAACTGGATGCCCTTGGAGACGTTCTCGCGGTAGTAGCCGAGGGGGTTGGCGACCGAGTCGGGGACGACGATGAGAGCGGCGCAGTCGATGGCCGTGTCGATGTCGGGGTGGTCGGTGAAGATGCGGTCGACGAGGTCCCCGTCGCAGATGTCGCCCTCGTAGAAGGTGCGGCCCTGGGTGAATTCGCGTCGTCCGGTGGCGAGGTTGTCGAGGATGACGGGGGTGATGCCGCTGTCGATGCATGCCGAGGCGATGGTGGATCCGATGAAGCCGGCGCCGCCCGCGATCAGTACCTTCAAGGGTCGTTCCTCATTCGTCCGTTGGAGTCTTCGTACTTCAGTTCGTTCCGGATGGGATGCCCGTCAGTGGGCGTCCCGTCGGTGTCTTATACCGCTGTCGCGGGGTTCCGGTTCCCAGGACGGTGTGGTCCAGCATCCGGTTGCGGACGGGCCGCCACTGCATGGCGTGGCGGATCCCGTCGGTGAGGGACAGCTGCGGGCTCCAGCCCAGGAGGGCGGTGGCGCGGGCGTTGTCGACGCGGAACTCGGCTCGCGGGCCGCATCGTGATCATCATGGGCCGGTTGTACCTGCGGCACTTGGTCAGTGACAGGCCTGCCAAGACCATTTCACCCGCCCGGGGCGGCACGTTCACCGGGGAAACGGCACTGCAACGGGCGCCGCGCTGCCTTGTTCTGCTCGACGGCCAGGCTGCTGGCCAGGACACCGGGGCTGGGAACGGACTCGGCGGCCTGGGCGAGCATCGGCTCGCAGGGACGGGGACAGAAGCATTCAGGGTGCCCTCCTTCACCGCCCCTTACGGGCTGACCCGCGAATGATGTCGGGGCGTGCTGACGTGGGCGTCCGGCTGGTGGGTCATTCAGCAGGCCATCGTGCGGACGAGCACGAGTTCGGTGCTGGGCTTGTGTCGGGTGGCCCGCTTGGCGGCGCGGTCGGAGACCAGGCCGGCGACGGCTTGGTGAATCTCCCCGTACTCCTCGCGCCGACCCGTGTACCGCTGTAGGGGTTGCCATCGCCGGTGTTCGGCGTTGGCGTGCTCGACGCAGATCCGTCGGGACGACTGGCGGCGACGCATCTCACGCCATCCATACCGCTCGGTCAGCGGTGCGTTGTCGATGTCTTTCGGTTTCCTCGGCGGTGCGCTGACCTGGTTGGGGAACTCGTTGGCCAGGCCCCGGTAGCCCTCGTCGACCTCGGCCCTGACCGTGGGGTGCAGCCGGAACTGTTCGGCGATCCCCTCGGTGCGGATCGCAGTCTGATCGTGCATCCGACCGGGCCGCATGGCGCCGGACCAGAGCGTACGGCCCTGGCCATCGCTGATCGTGGTGGTCTTGATGGTGTTCTGCTTGCGCTTGCCGGAGACGAAGGCTCGCCGACCGGGGCGGTGCGCCTTGGGGCGCCGGACCTGGGTCTCCGTACCGTCGATCCTGAGCGTCACCTTCTCGGCTGCGGCGTAGGCGAATACGTCCTCCAGTGTGTGCAGCCGTAGGCCGGGCCGGTCGGGCACAGCGAACCCGCGCTCGGCCAGTAGCAGGCGGATTTCGCTGATCGCGCGGCCGATGGTGGAGGAGCCCACCTCGTAGATCACGGCCAGGGCCTCGTGCGTGAGACCGGTCCGCAGGTGGACCAGGGTTACCAGCAGCCGGTCGGTAAAGACCAGTTCGTACTTCGGCCCGGCTCCGGCCTGCCGTCGGCGAGCACCCCGGCGCCGCTCATGGCGGCCGGACTCGCAGCGCGCTTCCCAGCGTGGAGCGATTTCTTCGGTCAACTCGCCAAGATGCTGAGGTGAGACGCCGCAGAAGGCAGGATGCGACATGGCCGCGCGGGCCTGCTCGGTGTTCACACCACAAGAACCCCCGCGGTCATCGCCGCGTCACGCGCCCTGCACGGTTGCGAGGACGGGCGAAGTCCGCCGGCACGGTGTCCCGCTGCGACGCCTACTGCCCCACTCGGCCGTCGATCCGCTCACGCAGGAAGTCGGCGTGACCGTTGTGCCGCGCGTACTCCTCGATCATGTGCACCAGCACCTCCCGAAGCTGCATCGGCTCCTGGCCGCTCATGCCGGTGACGCTGAGATCGAATGCCTCGGCCGTGAACCGTTCGGCGAACGCGGCCTCTGCCCGCCAGGTAGCCCAAGCCTCCGCGACGACCTCCGGGTCGGGCACCGCACCGTTGAAGTCTCCGTCGGGGTCGCCATCGGAGCGGTAGTGCCGCGGCACGTCCTGCCCGGCCATCACCTGCCGGAACCATTTCTGTTCCACCCCGGCCATGTGACGCACGAGCCCCAGCAGCGACAGATTGGACGGCTCCACCGAACGACGAGCCAGTGCGGCGGCATCGAGACCAGAGCACTTCAATTCAAGCGTCAGTCGCTGGTCGCGCAGGTACCCCGTGAGGACGGCCCGCTCACCCTCGAACCCCCCATCCGTCCGTGGGTCCTCATCATGGTCGACGAACATGTTCGACCACCCAAAGTGCCGGGCGGTCCGCTCCGAGCCTTCGGTTCGTGGGCCGTGGTCAAGGTGTGTATCAACGTTGCTGGACATGCTCAAGAGCATCGGCGATCCGTGCCAGATCCGCCACAGGGTTCCCCCACGCCGTGGAGCAGTGCCGGGCAGCCCCCTCCCTCACTGTCAGTTCCGAGCGGCGTCATGCGCTAACCCCTCGGTAATCGCGAGTCAGTCCGTTAGGGCGTGGCTCCGCCAGCATGACCGGCAGGCGAGGGCCGGGGCCCGGCGGGCGCTGCCGAACGGGCGGCACCTGTCGCCTTCTGTCCCGAGGTACTGCGTGCCAGGTACTCGCGTCGGCTGCCCGTTTCACTCGAGAAGTTCGCCGGCCCCGCCCACGGCGTGGTCCACTTCCCACTACACGTTGCCCGGTCCGGTCTGCGCGTCTGTCACCTGGACCGCCCACGTCTGCGGATGGGCATGTACCGCACTGCCCTGGCGGAAGGCCAGCAGAAGGACCTCGTGAACTTCCTCAACCGCGACCTGCTACTCGCCCGGTGGCCCACTCTGCGCGGGTTACCTTCCCGGCACCTGCGGCAGGCCTGGGAGGACGCGTTCCCCGAGCTCACTGCTGCGGGATGAGCCGCCACATGAACCGTCGGCTCCTGAGCGCGTCATCGAGATCGGTACCTCCTCCTTGGTGATTACCGGCGGGTACGCGGTCCAGGCCCCCGGCTTCAGCCGGGACCTCGGTGTCGCCATCACGTGCTGCCAGGTGAACTGAAGCGCTGAGCCACCGGCACTACTGGCTGATCCCGGGCAGCACCCGTGCGTTGCCCGTCGGACGTCGAGTGTCATCGCTCTCCGGCCCCCGGACCGCGACAGGCGATGTCAACTCGTGACCGTATCCCATACGGACTCGATCACCATCCGCATAGGCTGATCACGTTCAAAAGGATGTGTGGGGTGGGCCGGGCCACGTTGCCCGGGAACATGAGGGGGAACGCATGAAGTTCAGACGAATGGCCGTGGTGGCCGCCGCCGCGGTGGTCGGCCCGACGGTGCTGACGGCCACGCCCGCGATGGCAGAAGACAGGGCGGCCGTCAGCGTCCCGGACGTGGTACCTGGGAATGAGGGTGCCGTCGGCGGAGCACTGACGGCGGGGGCGCCGGGTACGAAGGCAGCAGCAGAGGCAAACGCTATCGCCGCCCCCCGAATCAGCGTCGACGGAATCCCGGAGAACGGGTTCAAACCGGGCGGCTCGCCGACGAAGGTCACGCTGCGGATCGACAACAGCGGCCAAGCAGCCCTGCCGGGCTACAGTTACGCCTTCTCCGTCAAGCCCGGCTCCAAGGATCTGAAGACCTCGCAGGTCAAGGTCGAGAGGTGGGTGACGGGTCCCGGCGGGGGCGAATGGCGCCAGCTCACGGCCGACCCCGTCAACAACCCCAATGTCCATATTGCCTACTTCAGCCTCGGCTCGGCCAACCTCGCCGCGGACCAGATCCACACCGTCGATCTGCGCGTCAGCTTCGCTGCCGACACCCCCGCGGGGGAGGTCGTGGTCCAGGCCGGGGGCTCCGCGATGGTCCGCCCCCCGCAGGGCGGCCCGAGCATCCCCGTCGTCTCACAGCCCGTCTACCACGCCTCTCGCGTCACCAAGGCCGACGAAGGCGGCGGCAGCGAGAACCCGGTCGAGATCGAGGGACCGCTGCTCGGCCTCCAGAGCCTTCCGCAGGACGGCTTCCAGGCCGGTACCGACTGGCGCGAGTTCGCCCTGCACGTCGACAACTCCGGACGCGACGCGGTCGACGACTTCCAGCTGGACATGATCCTCCAGGCCCCTGGGGCCTCGTTCGGCAACGGCGACATCATGCTGGAGGTCTTCGCTCCCGATGCCTCGGGTACCTGGGGATGGCACCGCGTCGTGTCCGACGGCTCCGAGGACACCTGGGTCCACGAACTCGCCGTCATCGACATCGTCCAGAACGAGAGCTTCGACCTGAAGCTCCGCATGAAGTTCGTCCCGGAAACCGCCGGTCACGCGATCTCCCTGCGGCTCGCGGGGCAGAACGGCTGGGGCAACGGAACCGTTCATTCGCCTTCGGTCACACACGACTCGAAGATCACGTCGGCTCCGTACGCTGACCCCGTCTACCTCACAGGGCCCAAGGTCACCATCGGCGGAATCCCTCAGAACGGCTTCCAGGCCGGCGGAGAATGGCAGGTCCTGACCGCCCGCGTCGACAACACCGGCAAGCAGGCATTCAGCCGGGTTGAACTTGGCCTCGAAGCCTACCGCCCCGACGGAGCCAGGTGGACTCCCTCCCAGGTGATGCTCGAGGTCCGCACCCAGGACGCGGACGGCAACTGGAGCTGGAAGCCGGAGAAGACCTGGGACGGCGGGGAAACCTTGTTCGGCATCCGACTCGGGACCCGCGCCGTGGCCGCAGACGAGGTGTACGAGGTCCAGTTCCGCCTCCGCTTCGCCGCTGACACGCCGCCCGGAGACTTCGCCTTCTTCACCGCCGGTCTCATCAGGGCGGCCGATCCGAAGCCGAACGAGTATTTCGACATCGACTCCCCCCTGTACCAAGCGAAGATCAGCACCGCCACTGGAACCAACCACCCCCTGCCCAGCGGCGGATCCCAGCCGGTCCAGGCAAGCGGTGACCACGCGCCGACGCCAGAATCGCAAACCGCGGGCGGCCGCCTCGCGGACACAGGCACGGATCCCGCCGCGCCATGGGCGCTGGCCGGTGCGGGCCTGACCCTCGCCATGGGCGCCGCCCTGGTCGCGGGGACGGGTCGGCACCGCAGGCGCACCACAGCCTGAGGACCGGCTGCTCGTTCGTGCGCCTCCGCGACCAGCCTGGTCGCGGAGGCGTCCTGCCGCTGGCGCAGCGTGGCTCCATCTAGGGGCTGAGCGAGTGGTTTCTGCAGGCGCCGAAGAGACGGTTTCTGGGCCTCGCTCGTTGATGACATGTGACGAGAGAGAGCGGGTCTGCTTCGTGCGCGTGCGCGACACCGAAGCTGATCATCGAAGTGGATGGTGTGAAGTACGCGGGGATCCCCCTGCAGGCAGGCGCACTGCCGTCATGCACTGGATGCTCCTCCCCCTACAACGGCGCGTGGCAGGTCGGGAAACCCGTTGGGTGGTGGCCGGCCGGGTTGTGTGGGCACCCGAAAAGCTCGGATGGGCAACCCTGCCGCTGGCGGCTGACTGAGTCCCCTTGTCCGAACCACCTGACTCCTGCGCAGCTTGAGGAGCAGAAGCTGCTGGAGGAGCGGAAGGCAAGGACGGAGCTCGAGAGGCAACAGCGTCACCAGAGGGAGGTAGCCGAACGTCGGCAGAACCTCATTGCGATCCTTTCGGTCACGTGCCCGCATTGCGCGGCCCCTGCGGCGCAGCTGTGCCGGGGTCCCAAGGGTGCTGCTGTCCGCGCCATCCATGCCGCGCGCCGTAACCTCGTCGATCTCGACGGGCCGAAGGAGTACGTGCTCAACGGCAGCTATTACCGTCCGGACAAGGGCGAACCCTCCCTTTATGACGACCCCCGCCAAGTACTCGGCGACCTGCTGGTCGACCGGACTGAGCTGGAGTCGGAGCAGCAGGTCGTGCGGGAGGCCGCCAAGGCGGCTGCGCGGGCCCAGCGGGCCAAGCGGCAGTGGTGGCTCAACTCCTCACCCCGGGAGGAGGCTGTCTTGGCGACGGACTGCCCGTCATGCGAGGCCGACAGCGGCGAGCCATGCCGGGAGAGCGGCAAGGAGCTGCGGCGACGCCACACTGAGCGCGTCGATCGTGCGATGGAGGAGTGTCCGTCGGCTCTGATGCCGCCTTGGGGGGCAGGATTGTGAGATGCGGGTGCGGTGGGTATCCGGCGTCCGGGACGTTCAGGTGTTTCGCGTGTGCCCGTGGAGGCGTGGGTGTTCAGGAGATCAAGGTTCTCCTGGGTTCAGTCATTGGGCGTGTTCCGTCCCTGAAGAAGGCGCAGGTCAGGGGCAGCTCTGTGATGTGACAGGGACTGAAGGGACTGAATCAGGAAACTGTCTCTGTGGCTGCGAGACCGCGCTGTGAGCGAGGGGTTTTGAGGCCGACCCTGCGAGGCTCGATGGTGCGTGGATCCACTGCCTCGCCGGGTGCGCCTTCACGGTAGAGGCCGTTGGGTTCGGCGTCCCGGTCGTGCGGGAGGAGGTAGAAGACCCGGCGCTTCTGCAGGCCGCTGTCGGGGTCCGCTTCTGCGGTGTCGCCGAGCTCGGTGAAGCCGATCATGCGCCCGTCCCTGTAGTAGCGGGGCCTGCCTCGGCGGCGGGGCGTCTTGTCGAGGGCCTGGCGTACGTAGTCGAGTTCCTCGGGGTCCTCCAGCCACACCACTTTGTCCTCGTGGGCGAGATCGCTCGGTTCGAGTAGCGAGCTCATGGCCTTCGGCCCTCCTCGGTGTTGCGCGAGTGCCCGGTCGGGCATTCGGTTCTGTACGCGGTAGGTAGTCGTGAATCGGCTATGGCGTGCCGGGCTGTGGTCATCGTTTCCTCCACCCATCGTAGGGGGCTGGGATTGCTGCGGACAGTACGCCGGGAACGGTTCACGCCCGGGCTGCTCCGTTCGCCTCGCCCGGCGCGCTTTCCTCGGCAAGGAGAGCCAGGCCTGGGTAGAACTTCTGGCCGTTGGAGCGGAGCATCTCGCTGGGCGAGGAGATGCCGACCTCGGCGCGGATCCGGGTGGCGAAGGCCCGGGTGGTGGCCGGGCGTAGGCCTTCGCCTTCCTGGCACCAGGTGCTGTAGGCGCGGTAGAGGGCGCCCTGCTCGACTCGGAGGTCTCGGGGCTCGTCGAGGTCCGCGACGCCGGTGCAGCACTCGGCGAGGAAGCGGCCGATGTGGTCTTCCGTTGTGGCGTAGGCCTGGGTGGCGGTGCGGACTACGGTCGGGCCGCCGAGGGAGGGTTTCGTGGCGAGATACGCCATGGCGCCGTGGATCATCCATTGGAGGATGCCGGGGCCTTCGTCCGCGACCAGTTCCTCGGCCAGGTTGTCGATCTTGCGATGGTCGGGGACGACTCGGTCAAAGGGGATCAGGCGGATTCTCCGCCAGAAGGCGTGGCCGCCGGTGCCGACCTCGGGCCGGTGGTTGCCCAGGAGCCACAGTTTGTGGGTGGGCTCGAAGCTGAAGAAGTCCTGCCGCATCCGACGGGCCTTGAGGCGGTCGCCGCCGGTGAGGAGTTTCACCCGGGCTTCGTCGAACTTGTCATGGGGCTTCAGCTCGCTGCAGACGAACAGCCGGCGGCCGTGGAGCTCGGTCAGCTCGGTGGAGTGCTCGTTGAACTTTCCGCGCTCCATGAGGAAGCCCGGCGGGGCGACGTCGGCGTAGTCCCCGAGGATCTTGATGACCACGTCCATGAGGGCGGACTTGCCGTTGGCTCCGATGCCGTAGAGGAACGGCAGGACCTGCCCCCCGACGTCACCCGTGATGGAGTAGCCGAGGAGAAGGTGCAGGAAGTTGACCATCTCCCTGCCCTTGTCGTCGCCGCCGAACGTCTCGGTCAGGAACCGCTCGAAGCGGGGCGTGGGCATGGCTTCGGGCGCCACATAGGTGGCACGGGAGTGCAGGTCGCGGCGGGGGTCGGGCTTGCGGAGCTCGCCGGTACGCAGGTCGACGACGCCGGCGGGCGTGCACAGCGCGTACTTGTCGCCGTCGAGGGTGTCGGGGTCTAGGGCCAGCTCGGGTGAGGCCTTCGCCTGCGCGAGCATGGCTTTGACTCCCGAAGTGGACATGGCCCGCTTGCGGTGCTGGTTCAGCTCCCGGTCGCTGAACACGCCGCGGGGGTCATGCAGGGGCATGTCCTCGGCCATGTCCCCGGCTGCCCAGATCGCCGCCTTCTCTCCCCCGGTTCGCTTCCAGCGGTAGTCGTCCCAGACATACCAGCCCAGTCCCTCGACGTGCCGGAAGCGGTGGTGGTGGAGGTGAGCGAAGAGCTTGGCGTTACCCCGGTCGGTGAGGTTGCCCAGGAGCCCTGACTGGACGAAGTCACCAGGACGGAAGGTTGCGGCGGTCCCCTGTTGGGCGGGCAGCTGCGCCGCCGCTGGGGAGCTGGGTTCGGCGTTGAAGACGGCAAGCTGCTCGGCGGCAGCGTGCGCGTCGAACCCGGTGCTGCCTGCGCTGCTCATGAACGTCCCTTGGGATGGATCGGGCGATTGCTGCCGGCGCGGAGTGCGGAGTCGATGACAAGGCTGTTCCTGCGGCTCTGGTGAGGCCGCGCGGCGTCGGCGGCTTCGATCAGCAGGCTGGCGCACTCGGCTGGCGTGATGTGTCCGCCGGCGGCCAGACCGCCGGCGGTGAAGGCAGCACGGTTGAGTTTCTCGGTGAACGCTGCGCCCGAGGGAGTGGCTGCGCAGTCGCTCACCTCGTTGAGAAGAGGGCGGAGAATCCGGTGGGCGTCCGGTCCGCCCGTCCGGGCGGCGCGAGGTGCGGGCCGGGCGGGGGTCTGTGCTGGCGTGGGCGGCATGCCCGTGTGCCCGGTGCGGATGAGTTCGGCGCTGAGCCACAGGGGCAGGGGGGCGGGGATGCGGGCGCCGGGCAGCGCCTGGTAGATCCCCGTGTTGGTGCGGGTGCCGGGCGCAACGATGTATCCGCCGACGGCCCGGATGTCGACCTGCCAGGCCAGCGCGACGCGGGGGCTGGAGCCGCTCGAGGAGCGGTAGCGCGGCTCTCCGAACGGGACCCGGTACCAGACGTGCAGGCCTCCGGACGGGGTCCGCACACGCAGGGTCTTGGTGTCGTCCGCCGGGTTCGGCTGCGAGCGGTAAGCAGCGAGAAGCGCGAGGGTCTCGAAGCCGGAGGTGAGGCCGGCCAGGTCCACACGGTCATCGATGCGGATGCCGGGCAGCAGCCGCTGCCGGTTGGGCAGGGCTGACGGGTGGGTGTCGATATCGACTACGAGGAGGCCAGCAGGACCGCAGGCGACGGCTGTGCCGAACTCTGGTTCCTGTCGCCACCACTGCTCGATGACGGTGAGGTCGGTGGTGGCCGCGTGGAAGCCGTGACACCAGCGGCCACGTGCAGGGCACGGGCAGGTCGACGGTTCGTGGGGCTCGACTCGGCACCTAGGGCAGTTCGAGGGCGGGGTCTTCATGCCAGGCGCCAGCGGGTGTACGGGATATCCCTGTGCCGCGAACCAGCGCGCTGCTGCCACGGGCTGCTCAGCGTGGACCTGGTTGCCGGAGTGGGCTGGCACGTATCTTCCTCGACAGTTTCCTGCGGTGTCGCTTGAGTTGGTTCTGACTGGGAGTCCCTTCAGACCCTCTCGCCAGGGACCAAAGGGACTGAAGTTTCGCTATCGGTGAGCCTAGCGCAGTGCGCGTGTCCAACCCTGCAAGTTCCTCAGCTTGTTTGCGCTTCCCAGTCCCTTGAGTCCCTGCTGGTGACATACCAGTTGGCATTCTGCGTAGAAGATCACGATTTGCCCCGCCCTCACATCCCGGGCGTGTCGCCGAACCCAAAGGGACCGGACACCGGTCTGACCACCGAGCTGCCGGGGCGCCGACGGAGGAGGCGCACCACCCTCCCTCTCCCCGCTTCCCCTCTCCACCCGAACCAGGGTCCCAACGGCCAGATCACCCCTTTCGGCCCCTCTACCTTCAGTCACTTAGAAACCTGCTGGTCAGGGCCTCTGCCGGGCGTGAACAGGGACCGAAGGGACCCAATTTCTCAGTTATGACCAGAGGAAGGAGAAGGTCACTCTCGCGCTCGCACATACATACGCGCACACGAAGACGGGAACTAGCCAAAAGAGTCCCTTCAGTCCCTGCTCTGAAGGAGAAAACAGAGCTGACCTGCACCTTTGCTCAGGGACTGAAGAAGTGAGGGACTCAAGACCGTAGGCACAACAGCATCTCCAGCCCACTCGCTGGGCCATCCAGAAACCAGATCTCATCAGTCCCTGGCAGAGAGCGACGCACAGAGGTCCCTCCACCGCACACGAGCATCAGCAGGAGCAGCACACACAGACGACTAGAGCGGTCCAGCCCACTGTGTCCGGCCCGGAGTGTCAGTACCAGGAGCACCAACGAGGCCGAGGTCGACGCATCAGATAGGACGCGCACGCGCACATAGCAATGTCTTCGTATATCTGAAGTTGAGTCACTTCAGTCGCTTTTCGGTAGGAAGGATCGCTCTGACCTGGGCTTCTCATCAGTGACTGACAGGAGCGCTGCAACGTCACCACGGTCGCTGTCCCGGCTGGCAGGGACCGAAGATCAGACGCTGGTCGTGGGATGGCCTCGGTGAAGGAGCTGGGTCTGTTCAACGGCGGTGCGCCAGCCTTGCCGGGGCAGTGAGGTAGCGGATTGTTGCGGCCTCACTGTGACTTGCCTGGGCGATGGCTTCCTCAGGAGGGAGCACGGTGGTAGGCAGGCTGCACCGGGCGCTGGCGTAGGGCCACGGTGACGTAGCCGGATGGTGGCGTATCGCATCTGCGCTACCCGAGACGGACGGGACACGGGATAATCAGGTCCATGGTCACGCTCTCCTCCACCGGCCCTGAGCCCTCCGCGGCTGAGGTACTGCATGCCAGGTACTCGAGCCGGCTGCCTGCTTCACTCGAGAAGCTCGAAGGCCCCGCCCACGGCGTGGTCCGCCTCCCGCTGCACGTTGCCTGGTCCGGCCTGCGTGCCTATGACCTGGACCGCGCGCGTCTGCGGATGGGCATGTACCGGACCGTCCTGGCGGAAGGCCAGCACGAGGACCTCGTGAACCTCCTCAACCGTGACCTCCTCCTCGCCCAGTGGCCCACCCTGCGCATGCTGGTTCCCCGGCACCTGCGGCAGGCCTGGGAGGACGCCTTCCCCGAGCTCACCGCTGCCGGATCCACCGCCGCGTGAACCTCACCGACCTGCACCGTCGGCTCCTGAGCGCCGTCATCGACATCGGCACCCCCTACCCCCTGGTCATTACCGCGGGCACGCCGTCCAGGCCCACGGCCTGGACGACCGCCTCAGCCAGGACCTCGACGTCGCCACCGAGAACCCCGCCCCCATGCCCGAGATCAGCGCGCTCGGGCCTCCGGTCAGCGGTTGTTTTGCTGGTGGGCGCTGTGAATTACCGGCGTCCGGCGCCGCTCAGTCAGACCGCTTTGCCCTGACCACCCGAGCCCGGGCCCGCGCCTGTGCCCGCCAGAACCGGTTCCGCCGCCGCGGAGGCGTGCGCCGGGGCGACGGCGCCCGTCGCGACCTGCACCGACTGCTCCAGGGACTGCGGCGGCCAGCGGCGGTTCATTGCCCTGGTCAGCTTGCGGCCCAGCTTCTGGAACGGCACCTCCACCAGCCGGTACACCACCCAGCAGACCACCAGCAGCACCGCGACGTACCCAGCCACCCACGACCACCGTTCGACGAACGGCATCGCGGCCAGCTTGTTGTAGTAGTGGTTGCTGTCCCAGCCGAGCTGCCACAGCAGGAACTTCTTCACCGGCCAGTGCAGCAGGTAGACCGAGAAGCTCACCGCGCCCAGCCAGGTCAGCAGGCGCGGCAGCCGCCGATTCCGCAGCAGGAGGAAGAGCCCGAACGACGCCCACGCCGCCAGGTAGGCGTTGGTCCACGCCTCCCAGGTGAAGGTCGCGGTCGCGCGCCCCATCTCGTCCCGGTTGTACATCCACCCCACCATGGCGCCCGCCGCCACCACGAAGCCGACGGACATCCAGGCCTCGATGCGCTGGATCTGCCCGTGCTGCGCCCGGTAGATCACCGTGCCCGCGAACATCGTCGCGAGGATGGTGAAGGTCTCGTACGCGGGCGTCCGGCCGTTGGTGAACACCAGCAGCAGGCCGAACCCGCCCAGCAGCAGACCGCCGATGCGGGCCAGCGACGCATTGCCGCTGATCATGCAGAGCACGCCCATGACCACGATGAGCACGGCGGCAGCCACGAGGTGCTTGAGCTCCGAAAGGGTGTGGGTCAGGCTGTAGGACGGGATCGCGACGCCCAGAACGAGCGCGACTCCCGCCGATCCGACCGCGATCGGCGTGGTGCGCCGGTGCCAGGCGACCGTGAAGAGGCTGCTGACGAAGAAGTAGAAGAGCATCTCGTACGTGAGTGTCCACGAGATGCCAAGCGCAT